>CAYLJK010000019.1:8589-12713 GCA_964383975.1 uncultured Gemmatimonadales bacterium
AGGAGCTGGCGCGGGTCGCGGACGTTCCCGTCTCGGCGCACCCGAACGCCGGTCTCCCCAACGCCTTCGGCGGGTACGACGACACGCCAGCGCACATGGCGGGGCTGATGGGCGAGTTCGCGCGCAGCGGCTTCCTCAACCTCGCCGGCGGCTGCTGCGGGACGACGCCCGAGCACATCCGGGCCATCGTCGAGGCCGTCCGCGGGGTGCCGGCGCGATCCGTCCCGGAGCTTCCGCGGATCACTCGGCTCGCGGGCCTCGAGCCCCTCACGCTGTGGCCCGGGCGCCTCTTCGTGAACGTCGGGGAGCGTACCAACGTCACCGGCTCGCCGCGCTTCGCGGAGCTGGTGCGGGCGGGCCGGTTCGAGGAGGCGGTGGCGGTGGCGCGCCAGCAGGTGGAGAACGGCGCGCAGATCCTCGACGTCAACATGGACGAGGGGATGCTGGACTCGCGCGCCGCGATGGTCACGTTCCTCAACCTCATCGCCGCGGAACCGGCCATCAGCCGGGTGCCGGTGATGCTGGACTCCTCGAGTTGGGAGGTGCTGGAAGCCGGGCTCCAGTGCCTCCAGGGGAAAGGTGTCGTCAACTCGATCTCGCTCAAGGAGGGCGAGAAGGAGTTCCTCGGGCACGCCCGGCTCGTCCGCCGCTACGGCGCGGCCGTCGTGGTGATGGCGTTCGACGAGCAGGGCCAGGCGGACACGGCGGAGCGCAAGGTGGCGATCCTGGAGCGCGCCTACCGCCTCCTGGTCGAGCGGGTGGGGTTCCCGCCCGAGGACATCATCCTCGACCCGAATATCTTCGCGGTGGCGACGGGCATCCCGGAGCACGACGGCTACGCGATGGCATTCCTGGAGGCGACGCGCCGGCTCAAGGAGCGCTGCCCTCACGCGCTGGTAAGCGGCGGCGTCAGCAACCTCTCTTTCGCCTTCCGGGGCAATCGGGCGGTGCGGGAGGCGATGCACTCCGCGTTCCTCTATCACGGCATCCGGGCCGGGATGGACATGGGGATCGTCAACCCCGGCCAGCTGGCGGTCTACGACGACATCCCGCCGGACCTGCTCGAGGCCGTGGAGGACGTGCTCTTCGCCCGGCGCCCCGACGCGACGGAGCGGCTCACCCGCCTCGCGGAGACGCTCGACCCGGCGCGGGAGCGGCCGGCCGAGGCGCACGCCTGGCGGGCGCTGCCGGTCGCCGAGCGGCTCACGCACGCGCTGGTGGAGGGGATTGACACCTGGATCGAGGAGGACGTCGAGGAGGCACGCCGCCAGGCGGTGCGGCCCATTGACGTGATCGAGGGGCCGCTGATGGCCGGCATGAACGTGGTCGGCGACCTGTTCGGCGCCGGCAAGATGTTCCTGCCGCAGGTGGTCAAGAGCGCGCGGGTAATGAAGAAGGCGGTGGCGTGGCTCGTCCCGTTCATCGAGGCCGACCGCGCGGCCGGGGGCGACGGGGGCCGCCCGGCGGGGCGGATCGTGCTCGCCACCGTGAAGGGCGACGTGCACGACATCGGCAAGAACATCGTGGGCGTCGTGCTGCGCTGTAACAACTACGAGGTGCTGGATCTCGGCGTGATGGTCCCGGCGCCGACCATCCTCGAGACGGCGCGCCGCGAGGGCGCGGACGCGGTGGGGCTCTCGGGCCTCATCACCCCGTCGCTCGAGGAGATGGTGCACGTCGCGCGCGAGATGACCCGGGAGGGCTTCACGCTGCCGCTGCTGATCGGCGGCGCGACCACGTCGCGGCTGCACACGGCCGTGAAGATCGCCCCGCACTACGCGGGCCCGGTGGTCCACGTCCCGGACGCCTCGCGCGCTGTCGGGGTGGTGGGCGCGCTGCTGCACCCCGGGCGCCGCGCCGCGTTCGCGGACGAGATCCGCGCGGCGCAGGCCGCGCTCCGTGCGGACTACGAGGGCCGCCGCGAGCGCACGCCGCTGCTCCCGCTGGAGGAGGCGCGCGGGCGCCGTCACCGCTGCGACTGGGACGCCGCGCCGCCCGCGCCGCCGGCGCGCCCGGGCGTGCACGTGTTCGACCCCTGGCCGCTGGCGGACCTCGTGGACCGCATCGACTGGACCCCCTTCTTCGCGGCCTGGGAACTGAAGGGGCGCTGGCCCGCGATCCTGGACGACCCCGCGGTCGGGCCCGAAGCCCGGCGGCTGAAGGCCGATGCCGACGCGCTCCTGGCGCGCATCGTCGCGGAGGGGCTGCTCACCGCGCGCGCCGTCGTGGGGCTTCTTCCCGCGAACAGCGTCGGGACGGACGACATCGAGGTGTACACCGGCGAGGATCGCCGCGGGGTGCTGGGGACGCTGCGCTGCCTGCGCCAACAGCACGACAAGGGGGACGGCCGGGAGAACCTCTGCCTGGCGGACTTCGTCGCGCCGCGGGAGCGCGGCGTCCCCGACTGGATCGGCGCCTTCGCCGTGACGGCGGGGCATGGCCTCGAGGCGCTCGTCGCCGCGGCCCAGGCGCGGCACGACGACTACACCGCCATCCTCGCCAAGGCGCTCGCCGACCGGCTCGCCGAGGCGCTCGCCGAGCGGCTGCACGAGCGGGTGCGCCGGGCGCTGTGGGGCTATGCCCCCGACGAGGACCTGGCGAACGAGGACCTCATCGCCGAGCGCTACCGGGGGATCCGCCCCGCTCCCGGCTATCCCGCCTGCCCCGACCACACCGAGAAGCGCACGCTGTTCGCGCTGCTCGACGCGACCGCCCGGACGGGGATCACGCTCACCGAGAGCTGCGCGATGTGGCCCGCGGCCGCGGTGAGCGGCTGGTACTTCGCCCACCCCGACGCCCGCTACTTCGGCGTCGGCCGCATCGGTGCGGATCAGGTGCTCGACTATGCGCGGCGCAAGGGGATGAGCCGCGCCGAGGTCGAGCGCTGGCTCGCCGCCAACCTCCACTACACCCCCGATGCCTGACCTGCGCGCCCTGCTCGCCGACGGCCGCGCCCACGTCTTCGACGGGGCGATGGGCACGATGCTCTACAGCAAGGGCGTCTTCCTCAACGCCTGCTATGACGAGCTGAACCTGCGCGCCCCGCAGCTCGTGGAGGAGGTCCACCGCGCCTACGTGAAGGCGGGGGCGGAGATCCTCGAGACCAACACCTTCGGCGCGAACGCCGTGAAGCTGGCGGCCTACGGACTCGAGGACGACGCCGTGGAGATCAACCGGGTCGCAGCCTCGCTGGCCGTGCGCGCTGCCGGAGAGCGCGCCTGCGTGGTGGGCGCCGTCGGCCCGCTCGGCGTGCGGCTGGAGCCGTTCGGCGAGCTGGCGCGCGGCGAGGCGCGCGACATCTTCCGGCAGCAGGCCGAAGGGCTCGCGGCCGGGGGCGTGCACGGCTTCATCCTCGAGACCTTCAGCGACCTGGAGGAGCTGCACCAAGCGCTCCTCGCCGCGCGTGACGTCAGCGACCGGCCGGTCTTCGCGCAGGTGACGATCCAGGAGGACGGCCTGACGGCGTACGGCACGGACCCGGCGGACGCCGCGCGGATGCTGGATGCCTGGGGCGCGGACGTCGTCGGCGTCAACTGCTCGGTCGGGCCGCAAGGGGTGCTGGAGGCGATCGAGCGGATGGCGCGCGTCACGGCGCGCCCGCTCTCCGCGCAGCCCAACGCGGGGCTCCCGCGCACCGTGGGCGACCGCAAGATCTACCTCGCCTCGCCCGAGTACCTGGGGAGCTACGCGAAGAAGCTCGTGGAGGCGGGCGCGCGGTTCGTCGGCGGCTGCTGCGGCACGACGCCCGAGCACATCCGCGAGGTCGCGGCGTTCGTGGCGAGCGTCTCGCCCCGCGTGCACGCCGTCGCCGCCGCCGCGCCGGTGCCGGTGCCGCACGGCGTCGAACCCGTGCCGCTCGCGGAGCGTTCGCGCTGGGGCTACAAGCTGGCGAAGGGCGAGTTCTGCACCACCGTGGAGATCGTCCCGCCCCGCGGCACCGACACCACCCAGCTGCTGGAGAGCGTGCGGCACCTCAAGCGCGCCGGCGTGGACGCCGTCAACGTGCCGGACGGGCCGCGCGCCCAGAGCCGCATGGGCGCGCTCCTGACATCGCTGCTGATCGAGCAGGCGACCGGCCTGGAGACCGTGACGCACTACGCCTGCCGCGACCGCAACCTGCTCTC
>CAYLJK010000020.1:0-3143 GCA_964383975.1 uncultured Gemmatimonadales bacterium
CCTCGTGCTGGTCGCCCCGGCGGCCCTCGGCGCGCCGCCCATCCTCCCCGACAGCGGGCGGCACGGCGCTGCGGACAGCGCCATCCTCGGGGCGATCTCGGGCTTCGAGCGGCTGCGTGGCCGGCTACAGTCCTCGCACGCGCCGGACTGGCTCCAGGAGCATCCGGCGGCGCTCGCCTACAGTCCGGCATCCGACAGTGCGTACGGTGCCGCACTGGAGCTGCTGCTCCGCGACTTCGACTTCGCGTTCCTCACAGAGGAGCGTGCGCGGCTCCTTCCCCAGCCGACGCTGATCCTGTGGGGCCAGCTTGACCCCGTCGTACCCGCCACGCACGCACGCCGCCTCGCAGCGATGCTGCCCGGTGCGCGTCTCGTCATCATCCCCCGCTCGTGGCACCGGCCACACGTCGAGCGTCCGGACGTCGTGGCGCACGCGATCGCCGCCTTCGTGCGGGGACTCCGGCACACGGTTGGCCACTAGCTAGCAGCACCACGTCCGTCTAAGTTTGCGCCCCGAATCACGCCGCAGCCCGCGCGAACCGGAGGGGCGACTCGTGACATTTCCCGTAAGTCACACCGTACCAATGGCTTGGCTTATGGGGAACGCCGGCCCTGTCATTCGCTACCGCCTCCTCACCGACGTCTTCCCCGGCGCGGCGTCGCCGGCTGAGGTGGAGGCGCTGCGCCTCGAGGTCGAGGCTCTTCCGACCGTGCGTGCCATCGCCAGGAAGCAGAAGGACACCGGATCGTGGGGGGGCAACCTGCTCGGCATCGCCTCGAACAGGACGCTCGGCATCCGGGATGTCGGGACGATCCCGCAGTTCCGCCGCCTCGTCGAGATGGGGATCGCGCGCGAGAGCCGCCCCTTCAAACTGGCGACGCGCCTGCTCTTCCGCCTCGTGGCTCGGGACGAGGATCCCAAGCTGCTTTTCGAGTTCGCTCGCTTCGGCGTGGCGGATGCCGGCGAGGAGCCGTGGATTCGCGGCGCGCTGCGGGAGGCCGCCGCGGCGGCGCTGGCCCATGCCGGCCTCGGGGATGATCCGCGCGTGCGCGGCGCGGCGCACAAGATCCTCAACGGCGTCTCGAGCTTCCTGCGCTCGGAACTGGCGGCAGGTCCGTTCGTCAGGTCCGGCAACACGTGGGTCCTCCACCCCGAGGCCGCGCCGCCGTCGCTCTTCTCGGTTTCGCTGCTCGCCTACCTGCCGTCGGTCCAGCGGGAGCGCGCAGGCCTCGTCGAGCGGCTCGGCGCCTTCCTGTCATCGCCGCCACCGAAGAAGTCCTTCGCCGTGCTCGCCGGAAAGAAGCCCCTCAAACCGACGTTTCTGCTCCTTGGCGACCCACTCCACGTCACCGCCGCGGGCCAGACCGACGACCTCCCGTTCGCCCTCTACTGGATGGAGCTGCTGGCGCGGCTTGGCGTGCTCCATCACTCGACAACGGCTGCGAGGCTGTGGGCACGCCTCAGCAAGGAGACAGACAAGGAGGGCGTGTGGCGCCCCAAGGCGGTGCGCGCTGCCCCGAAGTCATCGTCGCCGTGGGCCTGGCACGCCTTCCCCCTTGACGGCGAGTCGAAGAAGCCCGACTCGCGCTACACGGACGTCAACTTCCGGATGGCCCTCATCGCCAGGCTTGCCGGGTCTGAACTGACGCAGCTTTAAGAGCTTGCGCGTAGTAGCTCTTTCCGCTACTACTAGTCCATGCTTGAGCGGTTCGGCTTCACCCCGACGGAGTCCAAGGCCTACCAGGCGCTGCTGATCTCCGGTCCGGCGACGGGCTACGCCGTGGCCGGGCAGATCGGCGTCGCGCGCGCCAACGCGTACCAGGCCCTCGAGGCGCTGGCGAAGCGGGGCGCGATCAGGCGGTCCGGAACGCGGCCGGTCCTCTACGTGGCACTCCCGCCGGTCGCCCTCGCGGGCGAACTCGAGCGCGGCTTCCGCCGCGACCTCGGTGAACTGGAGGCTGCGCTGCGTGCCCTCCAGCGGGGGCCGCGCCGTCCGATGTCCGGCGACCTGGAGGTCATCACCTCGCAGGACGTCCTGATCGGCCACGTGGAGGCGGCGGCGGACGGGACCGCGCGGGAACTCCACCTGCTTTCCGGCGGATGGGCTGATGAGGTGTTCGAGGCCGTCGAGCGGGCGCATCGCAGAGGCGTGCGAATGACGGTCGTCGCGTTCGGCGCGGCCGCGCCGGACGTCCCCGGCGTGATTCGGCCGGCCGGCAGCGAGGCGGACCTGCGCGGGCGGTGGGGCGGCCTCCCCCTGGCTGCGGTGTCCGATGACGCTCTTGCGGTCCACGGCATCGCGACCGACGACGGCGCCGACGGCATCGCTGGCACGCTCCCGGCCTTTCGCGCACTCGTCCGCGAGGCGATCCGCTCGTTGCGGCAGGAGGCGGTACCATGACCGACGATCTGGAGCTGGAGAGGACGCTGGCGGTCCTGCGGGCGCGCTACCTGGCCGACGTGCCCGATCACGTCGCGGCCATGCGCAAGGCGCTCGAGACCGCCGGAACCGGTGACCAGGCGGCCCTCGAGCAGCTCCGGATGCTGCTCCATCGCATGGCCGGCGCAGCCGGGACGCACGGTTTTCACGCGGCCACCGCCCTCGCGCGAAAGGCGGAGCTGCGGGTCAAGTTGCTCCTCGAGATGGCTCCACCGCGGGACATCGGCTCGCTTGCGGGCTTCGAGACCGAACTCGATGCCCTCGCTGCGGCGTTCCGGGCAGGGCCGGGGCCGGGTTGATTCCGGAGCCGACTCCACTACAATCAACCATATGGTTGACCGGGGTCGCTCCCCCGCCTCCAGGCGCGAAGACATCCTCGCCGCCGCCGAGCAGGAGTTCGCGGTGGCGGGTTACGCGGGGGCGCGCATGGAGCGGATCGCGGCCGCGGCCCGGGTGAACAAGCAGCTCCTGTTCCATTACTTCGACTCCAAGGACGGTCTCTTCGGGGCGGCCCTCGCGCGTATGCTGCACCGCCTCGAACCTCCGCCGGCGCCCGCCGACGCGTCGCCCGTGACCGATCTCCGAGCGACCCTGTGGGCGATCCAGTCGGCGGCCGCGCGGTGGCCCGGCGTGCTCGCCACCCTGGCCGCCGACGGCCAGGGTGATCCGGAAAGCGTGCGTGCCGCGTCGGTCGAGTGGCGC
>CAYLJK010000020.1:3153-12344 GCA_964383975.1 uncultured Gemmatimonadales bacterium
GGCCACCGCCAGCTCGGTCCCCACCTCCACGAACTCGCGGCTCACCCAGCGGCTGGCGCGCACCCTCGAGGACGGCCAGCGGCGCGGCCACTTCCGCGACGACCTCGACCCGGCCGCCACCGCCCGGCTCGCGCTCGCCGCCGCCCTCGGCGCGGGCGCGCTCGGCGGCTCGCCGCCGGTTGCCGTCGGCGCGGCGATGACGGACTACTGTGCCTGGCGCTAGGACGTTCGCCCTCGCCGCCGCGACCATGCTCGCGGCGGCGCCGCTGCGCTCGCAGGAGCCGGTGCGCATCGTCCGGCCGCCGCTCGCCACGGTGGTCCTCGACCGCAACGGCGGCCTGCTCGGCGAGGTCGGCACCCAGAAACGGAGCTGGGTGCGCCTCATCGATCTCCCCCCGTACGTCGGGCAGGCGTTCGTCGCGATCGAGGACCGCCGCTTCTACCACCACGACGGGGTGGACGTCATCGGCGTGATGGGAGCGGTGCGCGACAACATCCTGCGCGGCTTCGGTTCGCGCGGCGCCAGCACCATCACGCAGCAGCTGGTGGGCGCCATGTTCCCGGAGCAGGTGGACCGCCGCGAGATCTCCCTCTCCCGGAAGGTCCGCGAGGCAGAGCTGGCGCGGGCGCTGGAGCGCACTCACACCAAGGCTGAGATCCTCGAGGCGTACCTCAACTACATCAACTTCGGACACGGCTGGTACGGCGTGCAGTCCGCGGCCCGCCACTACTTCGGCAGGACCGCCGACCAGCTGTCGCTCCCCGAGGCCGCCCTGCTCGCGGCGCTCCCCAAGTCCCCGGTGCAGTACGACCCGCGCGCCCGGCCCGCGGAAGCGCTGCGGCGCCGCAACCTCGTGCTCGGGCGGATGCAGGAGCAGGGCTACATCACCCCCGCCCAGCGGCGCGCCGCCGCCGCAACGCCGCTGCGGCTCGCGCCCGACGAGGGCTACAGCGTGCGCGCGCCCGACGTGGTGGAGTGGGTGCGTCGCTGGATGGTGGAGCGCTACGGCTTCACCGCGGTCAACAGCGCGGGGATGACAGTCCTCACCACGCTCGACCCCGACCTCCAGCGCGCGGCCGACGCGGCGATCCGCACGGGACTCACGCGTATCGAGAGCCTCCCCGGCTACCACTGGCCCCGGTACGGGACCGCCGCCGCGCGCCCGATCGCCGGCCGCACGCCGTATCTCCAGGGGCTGCTCGTCGCGCTCGACCCCGCCGCCGGGGACGTCCTCGCGCTCATCGGCGGGCGCGATCACGGCGACTCCGAGTTCAACCGCGCCGTGCAGGGTCTGCGCCAGGCCGGCTCCGCCTTCAAGCCGATCGTGTACGCGACGGCCTTCACCCTCGGCGTGCTCCCCAACGCGGTCATCGAGGATGCGCCGCTCAGCCTTCCCGCCGGCGACGGAACGCGCTGGACGCCGGAGAACAGCGACGGGACGTGGAGCGGGAAGGTGACGCTGCGCACCGCGCTGGCGCGGTCCATCAACATCCCGGCGATCAAGCTCGCCCTCTCGATCGGCCTCGACTCCGTCATCGCCACCGCACGGCGGCAGGGCCTGACGACGCCGATCCAGGCCGCCGGTCCCACCGCCATCGGCGCCGCGGACGTGCGGCCGATCGAGCTGATCGCCGCCTACACCGCATTCGCCACCCTCGGGGGCTTCACGCCGCCGCGCGTTGTCACCCTCGTCCAGGACGCCCACGGGACGCCGGTCTGGGAGGCGCCGCCACCGGCGCCACAGCCGGCCGTGGACCCGGTAGCCGCCTTTCAGGTCACGGATCTGCTCCAGGAGGCCGTGCTGCGCGGCACTGGCGCGGCCGTGCAGCGCGCCGGCCTGCCCACCGGCCTCCCCGTCGCCGGCAAGACCGGCACGACCAATGACAACGCGGACGTCTGGTTCATCGGCTACACGCCGAACCTGGTCGCTGGCGTGTGGATCGGGTTTGATCAGCGGCAGACGATCATGCGCGGCGCATACGGCGGGACGCTCGCGGCGCCGATCTGGGGCGAATTCGCGCGCCTCGCCTACCGCGCGCGGCCCGTACCGCCGCCGTGGGTGCCGCCGGTCGGGGCGGTCGCCGCCCGCGTCCGCCGCGCCGACGGCGTCCCCGCGCCGCACGACTCCACGGACGCGGCGGTGACCGAGTGGTTCCGCGAGGGGACCGAGCCGACCGCGCGGGCGATCGGCGCCCGGCTGCTGCGGCGGCTCTGGTTCGGGGTTCGCTGATCAGCGCGGGGAGCCGAGCAGCTCCGAGACCGCCTTCGCCTCGGGGCTGACCAGCGCGAGCGCCAGCACCTCGTCGAGCGTCTCCACCGGGTGGAAGGTCAAGCGCCGCCGCACCTCCTCCGGGAGGTCGTCCAACTCGGGGCTGTTCTCCTTCGGCAGCAGGATCTCCTTGATCCCCGCGCGCGCGGCGCCCAGCACCTTCTCCTTGAGCCCGCCGATCGGCAGCACCCGCCCCGCCAGCGTGATCTCGCCCGTCATGGCCACCTCGTGCCGCGTGGGCCGGCGGGTCATCGCGCTGATCAGCGCCGTCGCCATGGTGACGCCCGCCGACGGACCGTCCTTCGGGATCGCTCCGGCGGGGACGTGGATGTGCACCTCGCGTTCCCGCAACACCTCCTCGCCGACGCCCAGCGAGGCGGCGCGCGTCTTCGCGAAGGTGAGGGCGGCCCGCGCCGACTCCTTCATGACGTCGCCGAGGTGCCCGGTGAGGACCAGCTCTCCCTTTCCCGGCATCAACGACGCCTCGACGAACATGATGTCGCCGCCGACCGGCGTATAGAACATCCCCGTCGCCACGCCCACCGTGTCCTGCACCGCGGCCCGCTCCGGATGGACCTTCGGCCGGCCCAGCAGCTCCCGGACCTCCTCCTCCCCCACCGCTACCTTCGTCGCAGCGCCGCTCGCCACCCGCTTCGCCGCCTTCCGGGCGAGCCTTCCCAGCTCCCGCTCGAGCTGCCGCACGCCCGCCTCCCGCGTGTAGCCGCTGATGACACGCGTGAGCCCGGCCGTGGTGACGCTGAACTGTTCGGCCGTCAGGCCGTTCTCGCGAACCTGCCGCGGGATGAGGTACTGCCGGGCGATCGCCAGCTTCTCGTGTTCCGTGTAGCTGTCGAACTCGATCGCCTCCATCCGGTCGAGCAGCGGGCCCGGGATGTTCTGCTGGAAGTTGGCAGTCGTGATGAACAGCACCTCGCTCAGGTCGAACGGCACGCCGAGGTAATGGTCGGTGAACGTGTCGTTCTGGGCCGGGTCCAGCACCTCGAGGAGCGCCGCCGCCGGGTCCCCCTGGAACGAGACGCCGAGCTTGTCCACCTCGTCAAGCAGGAACACCGGGTTCTTGGTCCCCGCCTGCTTCATCCCCTGGATGATGCGGCCGGGGAGCGCGCCCACGTAGGTCCGCCGGTGACCCCGGATGTCCGCCTCGTCCCGCGCGCCGCCGAGCGAGATGCGGACGTACTTGCGCCCCATCGCCCGCGCGATGGACTTCGCGATGGACGTCTTCCCGACACCCGGCGGGCCGATGAAGAGCAGGATCGGCCCCTTCGCCTTCCCCTCGTCGTCGCGCTCCGCGTCGGCCTGCGCCGCCTGCCGCCCGCGCAGTTGCCGCACCGCCAGGAACTCCAGGACCCGCTCCTTGACCTCCTTCAGCCCGTAGTGGTCCTCCTCCAGGATCTGCTCCGCGCGGGTGATGTCGAGCGACTCCGCCGAGCGGATGTTCCACGGCAGCTCGGCGATCCACTCCAGGTAGGTGCGGATGACCTGTGCCTCCATCGACTCCTTCGAGGTACGCTCCAGCCGGCTCAGCTCGCGCTCCACCTCCTTCTGTGCGGCCTCCGGGAGGTCGAGCTTCGCCAGCTTCTCGCGCAACTCGTCGATCTCTTTGTCCTCGTCCGCCTCGCCCAGCTCACGCCGGATCGCCTTGAGCTGCTCGCGCAGGTACATCTCGCGCTGCCGCTCGCCGATCTCCTCCTGGACCTGCGACTTGATGTCCTCCTGCGCGTCAGTGACCTCGATCTGCCGCTGGACGTGAACCAGCACCCGCCGCAGCCGCGTCTCCACCGCCAGGGTCTCAAGCAGCTCCTGCCGCTCCGGCGTCTTGAGGTCGAGGTAGCCGGCCACCAGATCGGCGAACCGGCCGGGGTCGGAGACCTGCGCGAGCACCTGCTGGACGACCTCCTCGGGCAGGCCGCTCTTCTGGCCGAGCTCGGCGGCCCGCTCGCGGGTCTCCTTGTACATCGCCTGGAAGAGCGCGTCGTCCGGATCGAACGGCGCGATGTCCTCCGCTTCGGAGACGATGGCGCTGATGAACCCCTCGCGCTCCTCGTAGTGGAGCGCCGCCGCCCGGAACTCGCCGTGCAGCAACAGCTGCACGCCCCCCAGGCCGCGCTGCAGCTGCCCGATGCGGGCGACCGTCCCCATGGAGTAGAGGTTGGCCGTGGTGGCCGTCTCCCCGTTGTCGCGCTGGGCCACCGCGAAGATCAGCCGCTTCTCGTCCTTGAGCGCACGCTCCACGGCCCGCAGCGTCCCGGGCCGGCCAACGTTGATGGGCGAGCTGACCCCGGGGAACAGGACCAGGTCCCGCAGCGGAAGGACGGGCAGTGTCAGGCGGTCGGACATCGGGACGCTCGCTCTCTCGGCGCTGTGGGGATCATCCCTCAGGTCGCACCGTCCGTGCCAGCGCGCAGCGCGGAACCTGCGCCAAAACGGCAGGAAACAGGCGGCCGGCAAGTTGCCCCACCCGCACCCAACCTGTAATCTATGCCTCCGATGCAGGAAGCAAGCCCGTCGAGCTGGCGATGAGTTCGGTCACCGAGCAGCGCCTGGCCGAGGCCCTGGGCGACGCGTACACGATCGAGGGCGAGATCGGGCGCGGCGGCATGGGGATCGTGTACCGGGCGCGGGACGAGCGGCTCAAGCGCCCGGTGGCCATCAAGGTGCTCCCGGCGGAGCTGGCGTTCCGGCCGGATATCCGCACGCGGTTCCTGCGCGAGGCGGAGACGGCGGCCCGGCTCTCGCATCCGCACATCGTCCCCATCCATACAGTCGGCGACTACCAGGACCTGGTCTACTTCGTCATGGGCCTGGTGGACGGCGAGTCGCTCGCGGTGCGGCTCAAGCGCCGCGGCAGGATCTCAGTGGACGAGGTGCGCCGGATCATGAAGGAGGCGGCGGACGCGCTCTCGGCCGCCCACCAGCAGGGCGTCATCCACCGCGACGTGAAGCCGGACAACATTCTCCTCGACGGGACGCGCGGCCGGGTGATGGTGACCGACTTCGGCATCGCGAAGGCGCTGTCCGCGGAGGGCGGGACGCTGACCGAGGCGGGCGTCGCGATCGGGACGCCGGCGTTCATGAGTCCCGAGCAGGCGGCGGGCGACCGCGAGCTTGATGGGCGCTCGGACGTCTACTCGCTCGGCGTCGTCGCGTATCAGATGCTGACTGGCGAGCTGCCGTTCCAGGCGCCGTCGGTCCCGGCCCTGCTGATGAAGCAGATCACCGAGCGGCCGGCGCCGGTGGACCGCAGGCGCCCCGAAACGCCGCCCGACCTGTCGCAGACCGTGATGCGCTGCCTGGAAAAGGACCCGGAGGACCGCTGGCCCACGGCGGACGCGCTGCGCCGGGCCCTCGAGACGGGCGTCTACACGGCGCCACCGCCGCGCGCCGCGACCGCTCGCCGGCGGCCGGTCGTGCCTCCCGCGGCCGCTCCCGACGCCGGGGCCGGCCGCCAGGATCGCGCGCTGGCGCGCGGCGAGCGCCGCTCCGACCGCGCCGTCCGACGCTCCGAGGCGCTCGAGCGCAAGGACGCGAAGAAGCTCGCCGAGGAGCGCGAGATCGAGGAGCTGGCCCGCCGCACCGGCGAGCCGGTGATGATCACGCGGTTCCGGCATCGCCTGGCGTCGTTCGCCGCGGTGAACGGGATGCTGCTGCTCCTCAACGCCGCCACGACGCAGTTCGACCCGCCGTGGGCCCTTTTCCCGCTGATCTTCTGGGGGTTCGGCCTGGCGAAGGACTACGCGCGCATCTGGACGGCGGGCTACTCGTGGCAGGACATCATCAATCGGCCTCCGGCGCCGGACGCCATCGAGGCGCGCTCCGGACGGACGACGCCGCGCGCACTGCCGACGGCCCCGGCCACGACCGGCGAGTTCGGCCGCCATGCCGCCGGGATCGAGCAGGCGCGCAGCGACCGCGCCGCCGTCCTGGCCATGCTGGAACGTATGCCAAAGTCGGAGCGGCAGCTGCTCCCTGACGTCGCGCCGACGGTGGACGGCCTTCTCGAGCGGGCGGCCGAGCACGCTCGCACGCTCGCGGCGCTGGAGCGGGACCTGGACGATTCGTCGCTCGACAAGATCGACGCGCGCCTCGCCGAGCTGGAGCTGGAGCCGCCCTCCGGGGACCGCGAGCGGCGGCTCGCGCTGCTCCAGCAGCAGCGCCAGAAGCTGACGCAGCTGATGGAGCGGCGCACCCGGCTCCAGTCGCAGCTGGAGGCGTGCCTGCTCGCGATGCAGAACGTGCGGTTCGATCTGCTCCGGCTGCGCTCGGCGGGCGTCTCCGAGGCGCTCGGTGACCTGACGCAGGCGACCCAGCAGGCCAAAGCGCTTTCGCGCGACGTGGACGCGGTCATCTCCGCCGTCGGCGAGGTCCGCCGCCTCACCAACCAGCCCGACCGCTCGCGATCCTGACGGCGCTCAGCGCCGCGCGCAGGTCCCGACCACGTCCCTCCGCTCCGCCGCCGTCCAGCCGAAGCGGGCGAGCTGCGCCGCGGCTGCGGCCGCCCGATCGCAGCGCCCCGCCCGCGCGTGCGCCCACGCCCCGAGAGAGTAGGCCGCGTCCCACGAGGGCCGCTCCCGCGCCACGCGCTCCAGCAGTGCGGCCGCGCCGTCCGGCGGCGCCTCGAACGCCAGCGTGCGCAGGACCGGCAGGAGCGGCGGGAACGGACGGGCCAGCGTCGGCCGCAGGTCCGTCACCGCACGATCTGCCTCGGCGAGCGCCCGCGCGTGGTCGCCCAGCGCTGCGGCGACCTGCGCCAGCATGGTGCCGGCGAGCGCGCCGTCCCCGCCGAGCTCCCTGGCCTGCTCCAGCCCGCGGACGGCCGCCGCCGTGTCGCCGACCGCGAGCGCGGCGAGCGCCCCCTGGAGCCGCAGCTGCCCGTCGTCCGGCCGCGCGGCAAGGGCCTCCTCGAGCAGCGGTCGCGCCGTCGCCGCGTCTCCCTGCTCGCGCAGGATGCGGCCCAGTTCGCCTTTGCGGTCCGCATCGTGGGGCGCGGCGACGAGCGCCCGCTCGGCGAGGGCCCGCGCGCGCGGGCTCGCGCCGAACGCTTGTGCGGCGGCCGCCGCCCACGCACCGCGCTCGAGCGGCCAGTCGCCCAGCGCGGGGAGCGTATCCCCGATCGCGTCCTGAAGGCGAACGAGCGAGTCGAAGACGACCGCCGCCGGTGTCGCTGCCAGGAGCCAGCGCGCGGCGACGAACTCCAGTGCCGGCCGGTCGTCGGTGTGGCGGAACGACGCCTCCGCCGCCAGCCGCGCGAGCCCCGTGGGCCCGAGCAGGAAGTGGCCAAGCAGGTCCTCGGGTGCCTTCACCCGGACCCAGTCGCGCAGCAGGGCGGCGCTCGGCGTTCCGGGGGCCAGGTGCGCCGCCAGCCGCGAGCGGTCCCAGCGGATCGCCTGCGGCGAGGCCAGGAGGAGCAGGTCGGCGCTGCTGGAGAACCACAGCTCCACGTGCGGGAAGACCTGGCGCAGGTTGGCGACGACAACGGCCACCGCTCCCACGGGTACCCGGTACGTCTGGAACCACTGCGCGAAAACGCCCTCCGGGGCGAGCCGCGCGGCCGCGATGCGGTAGAAGTCCGACGTGAACAACGACGCGACCCCGGCGATCCAGGGGTTGGACGGTTCCGAGGCGATGACGTCGTAGCGCTGCCTCGCCAACTGAAGCGCACTGCGGGCGTCGTCCTCGATGATGCGCACCCGCGGGTCGCGCAGCACGTCGGCGTTCACGTCCGCGAAGAACGGCGCCGCATCCAGCACCGCGCGCTCGATCTCCGCCACGTCCACCTGCTCCACGCCGCGCACCGCGGCGAGGGCCCGTACCGACACGCCGCTTCCGAACCCGACGACGAAGGCGCGTCGCGGGGCCGGATGCGCGAGGCCCGGCAGCAGGCCAACCAAGACCTGGGTGTTCATGTCAGCGACGCTCGAGGCGTCCGCCTTGCCGTTCGACTTCAGCCACGTCGCCATCCCGTTGCGCCACACGGAGACGGTGGCGTTCCACCCCTCCGTGAAGGCCAGCTGCTCCGAGCCGCGGCCGCGCAGGAAGCCGTCCCGTTGCCGCGTCGTCTCGATGTCGCGCCCGTAGAGGGCCGGACCCCGGTCGAGCAGCCGCGTGGACCAGCTCGGCGTCGCCAGGGCGATGACCAGGGCCGCCGCGGCCAGACCCACCGGCAGCCGGAGGCGCGAGCGCCAGCCGCCGCCATTCCCGATGCTCCACGCCAGCGCGATCGCCGCGGCCGCGTTCATCGCGACGCCGGCCAGGAGCGTGCGCTCGGCACCGAGCGCGTGGATGAGGATGAACCCGGTGACGACCGAGCCCGCGATGCTGCCGAGCGTGTTCGCCCAGTAGGCGCGGCCGGTCTCCGCGCCGCTCCCCGCCCCCGGCCGCACCGCCAGCTCGGTCAGCAGCGGGAACGCCATCCCCATCCCGACCGCCGGCGGCGTGATGACCACGGCCAGCGCCGCACTGTGGATGACGATGAGCGCCGTCGGCGGGAGGCTGCGGACCTGGAGGGTCTCGACGATGAACGCCGGCAGCATCCGGAAGAACGGGAAGATGAGCGACGCCAGCAGCGCCACGGCTCCCTGCACCGTCGCCGCGAGCAGCAGCGTCGGCATGCTGGCGCGGCGGCGCTGGGCGACGAGGCTCCCGATGCCGATGCCGAGGAGGAAGCACGCCAGGATGGTCGTGAACGCGTACGTCGAGCTCCCGACGACGAGCACGAGCACGCGGGTCCACGCGATCTCGTAGAGGAGCGAGGCGAACGCCGTCAGCGCGAGGAGCCGCAGCGCGAGCCTCCGCACCTCCGGCGATGACGGCGCCGCCGCCTCCTCCGCGCCCGGTGCGACGGGAGCCGGGAAGGAACGCCCCCACAGCACGGCGCACGCGCCGAGGACCAGGTTGAGCCCG
>CAYLJK010000021.1:0-12324 GCA_964383975.1 uncultured Gemmatimonadales bacterium
GTTGGGCGCGGTCGGGAAGCGGATCGGCGAGGACGCGGTGCGCGAGCGCATGCGCGCCGTGGACGGCCGCGGCGACGAGATCCTCGACCATCGCCCGCGCTTCGGCCGGTTCCTGCGTCAGGCGCACGACGCGGCGGTGATCGATCTCGCGAAGGGCGCCGGCGGGTACGAGGTGGAGTTGCGGGAAGGCGCGCCGCCGGCTGAGGCTCCGGTCGAGGCGGCGGCACCTGCACGCGGCGGGGCCCGCCGCGGCGGCCGCGGGAAGCGGGAGGCGGCGCCCGCCGCCGAGGCGGCACCGCCCGCGCCTCCGCCGCCCTCGCCGCCGTCCGCGGCACCGGCGGCCAGCGGACCGAAGCGCGGCATCCGCTACCGCCGCGGTTCGGGCTCCGGCGCGGTGCCGGAGCGGATCCCGCTCGTCGGCGTGGTGGACCTCGCCGAGATCGAGGCGCCGGCGGCGCCCGCTCCGAAGGGGCGCGCGAAGCGGGCCTCGCGCTCCGGCGCTGCCCCGCGGCGCGGCGGCAGGGGCAGGGGCGGCAAGCCGAAGGAGGCGTGAGGCCGGCGCCGCTCCCGGCCGCGTTCTACGCGCGCGACGCCGCGAGCGTCGCGCGCGACCTGCTCGGCCGGCTGCTCGTGTCCCAGGTCGGCGGACGCCGGGCCGTGGTGCGCATCGTCGAGACGGAGGCGTACACCGGGCCGCACGACGGCGCGAGTCACGCGGCCGGATGGCACCGGAGCCGGCGCAACGCCGCGATGTACGGACCTCCCGGCCGGGCGTACGTGTACTTCACCTACGGCATGCACTGGTGCTTCAACGTGGTGACCGGCCGAAGCGGCTACCCGTCCGCCGTGCTGGTCCGCGCGGGCGAGCCGGTCGAGGGCCTCGCCGTCATGCGGCGCCGCCGCGGGGCCGTCCCCGACCGCCTCCTCGCGGCCGGGCCGGCGCGTCTCGCGCAGGCGCTCGGCATCACCCGCGCGCTCGACGGTCACGTGCTCGCCATGCCGCCGCTCTGGATCGCGCCCGGCACAAGCGTGCCGCCCGCCCGGCGCCGCCGCACCACGCGGATCGGCGTCCGGCGCGACGCGTACCGGCTGCTCCGCTTCTGCGAACGGGACAACCCCTGCGTCAGCCGACGCTGATCGCCTGGAGATGCCCATGCGACTCCCCGCCGCCGTGTTCGCCGCCGCCCTCCTCGTCCAGGCCCCCGCCTGGCGCAGCTCCGCGCCGGGGGACGTGCAGCTCAGCTCCGACCGCCCGGGGTGCCTCACGGTGCGCAACACGGGCCACGGATCGGTGGACCTGTGGCGCGAGCGGGCACGGCCGGTCAGCGGCGAGTACACCGTCCGCGCCACCCTGCGGAAGCTTGGCGGGCGGACGCGCGAGGGGTACGGGCTCCTCCTCGGCGGCCGCAACCTCGGCACGGACAGCGCGCGCTACGCCTACGTGCTCCTGCGCGGGGACGGGATGCTGCTCGTGAAGAAGCGCGACGGCGCGGCGACGCCCGTCGTGCGCGACTGGACGCGCTACGCCGCGATCCGGGCCGACGACGCGCAGGGCCGGGCCGAGAACGAGCTCGAGCTGCGCGTGTCCTCGCGCGAGGTGGTCGTGCGGGTGAACGGGACGGAGCTGACCCGTGTCCCGGCGGCTGAGCTGTACACCGAGGGCGTGACGGGGGTGCGGCTCGCCCACACCCTGGTCGTCGAGGTCATCGGCTTCGACGAACAGGGTCGCTGCTGACAGCGAACAGGATCGCGTTGGTCAGCAGCCGGTAGGTGCCGTGCGTCTGCCCGCGGTGCTGCGGGCGGAAGCCGAACAGGATCACGCGTCCGTCGCCGACCGGTCCCTCCAGGAGCGCCGGCCGACCCGCCAGGACCTCGCCCCCCTCGAGGTAGCCGGACAGCAGCAGCTCCTCCGTGCCGGGCCAGCGCAGCACCACCCGCGCCCCCGGCGCCGACTCGAGGATCGTGCTCGAGATGAAGTAGACCGGCACCTCCGCGCCGTACCCCGACGCGATCGGGTGGGGCCCGCCCGCCACCGCGCGCAGCACCGAGCCCGGCGCGGAGAACCGCGCACCAGACGTGTCGCGCCGGGGCTCGGCGGGCCCCGCGTCGGTCTCGCCGCCGCGGGCGGCGGCCCGCACGATCCGCGCCGGCGCGCCGAGGCGCCGCACCGCGAACTCGCTCGCGCGGTCGATGGCGATCACCGCTCCCCCGGCCGCCAGGAACGCGCGCACCGCCGCGATCCCCGGCTCGCCGAGGCCGCCGCTGTAGCGCGCCGGCACGATCGCCGCGGTTCGGCCGAAGGCGATCGCCGTGTCCGACTCTGACGGGAACAGCAGAACGTCGAAGCGCCCGCGCAGCTCCCCGGCGCGCACGGTCGAATCGTCCACGGTCCGGTACGGGACGCCGAGCTGCTCAAGGACCCAGCGGGTCCACCCCTCGTCCATGCTCGCGTTCCACGAGCGGTAGACGCCGACCCGGGGGACGCCGCGCACCATCGGTCCGGAGTCGGCCGCCGCCGGAAGGCGGCGCACCGCCGCCGCGCGGAAGCCATGCCGCCGCGCCGCCGCCTCGACCGCGCCGCGCGCTCCGAGCACCATGAGCGTGCCGGCGGCCCACCGCCGGCCCGCCGCGTCGAACGGCGCGGTCGCGATGCGGACGGCGCCGCCCGCGCGCAGCGCGTCCCACACCGCCGCGATGTGACCGTTCCACGTGTTGTCGAGCAGCACTATGTCCCCGGCCCCCTCCACGGCGCCGGCCGCGACGGTCGCGGTGTCGAGCAGCTCCAGGTCCGCGTCGGGGAGCGTGGCGACCGGCTCGGCGGACACGCCCATCTGCAGCGGGAGTGTCCAACCGGTCACGTCGTACGGCGGGATCGTCGAACCCCCGGGGTAGAGTCTCCGCGCCGGGTACGTCTGGCGCTCCAGCAGGTCCTTGGCGTGCGAGCGGAACGGCTGGTCCATGCGCACGACGAGCGTGCCGCCGGGCCACCGGCGGCCGTCGGCGGTGAACGCCGCGCGCGCGCGGTGCACCTCCACCCCCGCCGCGAGCAGCACGTTCGCGAGGTGGGCGGCGCGTCCCGCATCCCCGTCGGGAGGCAGCAGGAACGCGGCGGGTGCGCTCGTTCGGCCCGCCTCCACCGCGCGCCGGCCGGCGGTCACGAAGCGCGCGAGGAACGCCTCGCGCTGCTGGGCCGCGAGCCGCACCAGCGCCTCGGCGGCCGTCAGCTCGTACTCGACGATGTCCCGCAGCCGCCAGCATCCGGGGGTCCACGCCGCTGGTGCCGTGACCCGGGGCTCCGCGGGACGGATGGCGCCCGGCCGCGGGCAGAACGGCGAGGCGATCCGCGCGCTCGCCGCCTCCGAGAGGATGCCGATCATGTTGTGCCGGGCGGGGACCGTGCGCGCCCCGCCGTGCCACCACAAGTCAAAGCGCTCCTGGTGCGCCACGCCCGTCCGGCCGGCGTCGAGCAGCGCCGCGGCCATCGCGGTGCCGACGAGGTTGATCCCCCCGACGATCGCCGGGTCGAGGTTGGGGTTGAGCGGGTCCGCGAACGGCGGCACGAAGAAGCGCGGGCCCGTGCTCCCCATCTGGTGCACGTCGTACACCACCGCGGGGAACCACTCGCGATAGAGTGTGCGCGTCAGATGCCGCGTCTCGACCTGCGTCAACATGAAGAAGTCGCGGTTGTTGTCGTGGCCCACGTACGGATGGTAGAGCCACGGCGGGGCCGTGCCGTCGTACGCCGTCCCCCGCGTCTCCCGGTACCAGTCGCCGACGATGTCCACGCCGTCGGGGTTGGCCGACGGCACCAGCAGCACGACCACGTCCCGCAGCGCGCGCCCCAGCGCGCTGTCGCTGGCGAGCCGCCACGCCAGCTCCATCGCCATCTGGCTCGCGGCGACCTCCGTGGCGTGGATGGAACAGGAGATGAGGATGACGGCCGGCTGCCCGGCGAGCAGCCGCCGCTCGTCCTCCGCCGTCAGCCGGCGCGGGTCGGCGAGCAGCCGCTGGCCCGCCAGCAGTTCCGTGCGGCGGGCCTGGTTCGCGGGATCGGTGATGGTGACGAGGAGGAACGGGCGCCCCTGCGTGGTGGGGCCCAGCGTGTCCACCCGTACCCTTGGCGAGGCCGCCGCGAGGCGCGCGAAGTAGTCGCCGATCTGCCGCCACGAGGCCAGCTGCGAGTCCGCTCCGACCCGGAATCCCAGCACCGCCTCCGGTGCCGGCACCTGGGCCCGCGACGCCCCGGCCGCGGCGATCCACAAGAGTGCGGCGACCAGCCGGCCGCGGCGTAGCACCCTGCCCCGCGTCCGCCCTCCCGCGCGCCCGCTCATACGATCCCCAGCGTCCGGCCGGCCTTCCGGAATGCCCCCAGCGCCCGCTCGAGGTGCTCCCGCGTGTGCGCGGCGCTCACCTGGCAGCGGACCCGGGCGTGGCCCTGCGGCACGACGGGGTAACCGAAGCCCGTCACGAACACGCCCTCCGCTAGCAGCAGCTCGCTCATGCGGATGGCGCGGGCCGTCTCCCCCAGGATGACCGGGATGATCGGTGTGTCGCCCGGGAGCGGGTCGAACCCCGCCTCCCGCAGCGCCGCGCGGAACCAGCGCGCGTTCTCGTGCAGGCGTGTCACCAGCTCGGGATGCGCCTCGAGGACCTGCACGGCGGCCAGCGCGCTGGCGGCGACCGTGGGCGGCAGCGCGTTCGAGAACAGCTGCGGGCGCGAACGCTGGGTGAGGTAGTCGCAAAGGGCGGCCGACCCGGCGGTGAAGCCGCCGGCGGCGCCGCCGAGGGCCTTGCCCAGCGTGGAGGTGATGATGTCCACCTCGCCGAGCACGCCGCAGTGCTCGGCGGTGCCGCGGCCGGTGGCCCCCAGCACGCCGGTGGCGTGGCTGTCGTCCACGCACACGACGGCGTCGTGCTCGCGGGCCAGCTGGAGGATCGCGGGGAGCCGCGCGACGTCGCCCTCCATCGAGAAGACGCCGTCAGTGATGATCAGGCGGGTCCGGCAGCCCCGCGCGGCGAGCAGCTTCTCGCGCAAATCGTCGAGGTCCGAGTGCCGGTACACCATCGTCTGGCACTTCGTGATCGCCTTCGCGAGGCGGATGCCGTCGATGATGGAGGCGTGGTTCAGCTGGTCGGAGATGATCGCGTCATGCTCGCCCAGGATCGTGGCGGGGAGCCCTTCGTTCGCGTTCCAGCAGCTGACGTACGTGAGCGCGGCCTCCGTCCCCGCCAGGCGAGCCAGCGCGGACTCCAGTTCGCGGTGGACCGTGAAGGTGCCGCAGATGAACCGCACCGACCCGGTGCCGGCGCCGAAGCGGTCGAGCGCCGCTTTCCCGGCGGCGACCACCTCGGGCCGGGCGCACAGGCCCAGGTAGTTGTTGGAGGAGAGGACCACGACCTCCCCGCGGCCTTCCATCGTGACGACGGCGTCCTGCGGCGAGTCGAGGTGGTTGAGCTGCTTGTAGACCCCTTCGGCACGGAAGGTGTCGAGGTCCGCCTGGAGGCGGTCCCGGAGGGCGTGGTTCACGTCACTCGGGCTGGGGGTGGACGGCTGCGCCGGCGGGCGCGGACCGGGGAGCGGGACCGGCGCGCTCCACGCGTACGGCGCACACCTTGAACTCCGGGATCTTCGCGTACGGGTCGAGCGCCGGGTTCGTCAGGAGGTTGGCCGCCGCGTCCCGGAAGTGGAACGGCACGAAGACCTGCCGCCGCTGCACCCGCTCGGAGATCCGCGCGGCGATGCGGATCACGTTGCGCCGGGACGTGACGAGGACCTCGTCACCGTCCGTGACGCCGATCGCCGCGGCATCCTCGGGGTGCAGCTCGACGGTCGGGACCGGTTCCCGCGCGTCGAGCCCCTTGGCGCGGCGGGTCTGCGCGCCGGTATGCCAGTGGAAGAGCTGGCGGCCGGTGTTCATCACGAAGGGGAACTGCTCGTCCGGCAGCTCCGAGGGCGGCAGGTACTCCACCGGCACCAGTGTGGCGCGCCCGTCGGCCGTCGGGAACCGCTCGGCGAACAGGAACGGCGTGCCGGGATGCGCCGCGTCCGGCACCGGGTACTGGAGCCCCGCGAAGTCGAGGCGGTCGTAGGTGACGCCGGCCCACGAGGGCGTCACCTGTACGATCTCGCGCATGACGGCCTCGGCGTCCGGGTAGGGGGCGCGCAGGCCGCAGCGCTCCGAGAGCTCCACGAGGACGTCGAGGTCGCGCCGGGCGTCACCGGGAGGCGGGACGGCCGCCCGGACCCGCTGGATCCGCCGCTCGGTGTTCACGAACGTGCCGTCCTTCTCCGCGAACGACGAGCCGGGGAGGACCACGTCGGCGTACCGCGCGGTCTCGGTGAGGAAGAGGTCCTGGACCGCGAGGAAGTCGAGCTGCCGGAACCACTCCTCCGCGTGCGCGAGGTTCGGGTCGGAAAGGAGCGGGTTCTCGCCGAAGATGTACATCCCGCGGACGGGGGAGCCGTGTACCGCGATCTCCGTCACCTTGAGGCCGGGTCGCAGGGAGAGCGCCTCCTCGCTCACCCCCCATACCCGTGCGAAGGTCGCGCGCACCGCCGGGTCGCTGACGGGCTGGTAGTCGGTGTACACGAACGGGATCGCCCCCATGTCGGAGGCGCCCTGCACGTTGTTCTGGCCGCGGATGGGGATCATCGCGGCGCCCCACCGCCCGATCATGCCGGTCGCGAGGATGAGGTTGAGGAGCGCCGTGACGATATCGGTGCCGCGCGCGTGCTGCGTCAGCCCCATGGCCCAGAGCGTGGACGTGCGCGGCCCGCGCGCGTACCACTCGGCCGCGCGGGCGATGTCGGCCGCCGGCACGCCCGTGATCTGCTCGGCCCGTTCGAGCGTGTACGGCTCCACCGCCGCCGCCACGTCCGCGAAACCGTGCGTCCGCCCGGCGATGAACGCCCGCTCGGCCAGCCCCGCGTGGACGACGTGGCGCAGCATCGCGTTGTAGAGGGCGACATCGGTCCCGGGCAGGAGCTGGAGGTGCAGGTCCGCCCGCTGGGCCAACTCGATGCGGCGCGTGTCCGCCACGATCAGCTTCGCCCCGCGCCGCTGCGCCCGCTTGATCGCCGCGCCGAAAACGGGGTGCGATTCGGTGGTGTTCGCGCCGGTCAGGAAGATCACGTCCGCTGCGGTCTCGACCTCCCGCATCGAGCCGGAGGCGGCGGAGGTGTTTAGCGCGCGCTGCATCGCCGAGACGGAGCTCGAGTGGCACAGGCGCGTGCAGTGGTCGATGTTGTTCGTGCCGAACGCCGCGCGGAACAGCCGCTGCAGGACGTAGTTCTCCTCGTTCGTGCACTTGGCCGACGAGAACATCGCGAGCCCATCCGGCCCGACCGCGGCGTGCAGGCGCCGCAGCTCCTGCGCGGTCAGCTCCAGGGCCTCGTCCCAGGTCGCCTCCCGGAACGGCTCGTACCACGACGCCGGCGTGGCCACCTGGTCGCGGACGTCCTCGTGCCCGCGCGGGGCGCGGCTCAGCGCGCCGAGCCGCTTGCCCGCCTGGCGCAGCGGCGGCCGCGGCTTCTCCCGCGCACCCTCCTCCTCGATCGTCAGCCATGGGCCGCCGCGGCGCTCGGGGCCCACCGGCCCCTCCCAGTGCCAGCGCCCCTCGCGCCTCACCCAGCCGCGGCGGATGAGCGGCCGCGTCAGGCGGTCCCGGTGCTGGGCGAAGTCGTACCCGAAGCGCCCCTTCACGCAGGTGGACCCAATGTTGGGCGTGTCCTCCTCGATGGGGGGGCTCGTGACGCGCGCCACCGTGTGGTCGCGCACGTGGAGGTCCACCTGGCACCCCACGCCGCAGTACGGGCAGATCGAGCGCACGATCCGCTCGGGCTGGGCCAGCTCCGCCAGCGTGAACCGCTCCCGCGGCAGCACCTCGTGGATTGCGCCGGTCGGGCAGACCCGGACGCACTCGCCGCACCAGGTGCACCCCGCCTCGTCGGCGTCGCCGTTCCCGCCGACGACGATCGCCGCGTGCGCACCGCGCCAGGCCACGTCCAGCACCCCGACCACCTGGATGTCCGCACAGGCGCGCACGCACCGGGTGCAGAGGATGCAGGTGGACATCGCGTGGGTGATCATCGGATCGCCGGGACGCTCGTCGCCGGCGCGCAGCGGCAGCGCCCGGTCGGCGGCGTGCGGGATCGGGACGTCGTAGCGCTGCACCAGGCGCTCGAATTCCGTCAGCGCCTCGGGGCGGTTCCCGACGTCGGCGAGGTGGGCGGAGAGGTGCTCCGTTGGGTAGCGCCCGAGCAGCAGGCCCAGCACGCTGCGCCGGTTGGCCACGGCCGCCGGCGACTCCGTCGTGACCTCCATCCCCGCCTGCGCGGCCGTCGCGCACGCCGGGACGAGCTTCTCGCTGCCGGCGACGCTCACGAGACAGATGCGGCAACTGCCCACGGGATCGAGCTTCGGGTACCAGCACAGCGTCGGCACGTCGACGCCCGTGCGCCGGGCGGCGTCGAGGATCGTCGCCCCGTCCTCGACCGTGACGGGGCGCCCGTCAATGGTGAGCGTCGGCATGGTGGCTCCCGAATTCTCCGACGGATCGGAGGCCGGCGCAAGAGTTCGGGGAGAAAACATCTTGCGCGCCGGAACGCGATTCCTATATTCGGCCAACAGTATCGGACATCGATGAGGACCTGGTTGGCGAGAGCCGGCTGTACCGCCATGATGACCGACGCCGCGACGCCCCTGCAGAGCGGGCGCGCGGCGTCTTTGTTCGTCTGACCGCCGTGGCACTGAGGCCCGGCGGGATGTTCCACCACTTCTAGGAGGCCGAATGGCTGCCAAGAAGAAGAAGGCCGCGAAGAAGACCGCGAAGAAGGCGGCGAAGAAGAAGAAGAAGTAAGCTGCGAGAGGATGCACAGGGGCCGGCGCTGGTTGCCGGCCCCGCGCAGTTCCGGCCCCCCGCACGCGCGGTATATTCTCCGCCGTGATCCTCCGCGATGAGCGCCGCGGCACCGAGCACCCTGTCCCGCCGGAAGGGGCACGCCTCGGCCGCGATCCCGGCGTCGAGATCGTCTTCCCGGAGGAGGACGCCGTCGTCTCCGCCGTCCACGCCGGCGTCACCCTCCACGACGACGGCACCTGGTGGATCGAGGACCTCGGCAGCACCAACGGCACCTGGGTGGACGGGCGCCGCATCACGCAGCCGGAGCCTCTCGCCACCGGGACCCGCATCTCCCTCGGTCAGCACGGCCCGGTGCTGCGCGTCGTGGTCCCCGGCCAGGTCGCCCGCACGCAGCTCGAGCACGCCATCGACTTCGAGCAGCCCGTGCTGCGCCTGCGACGCGTCCGCGGCGGCGAGGACCTCACGGCGCACGGTCGCCGCATCGTCATCGGCCGCGGAGCGGAGTGCACCGTGCCGCTCCGCACGGTGGTGGACACGGTCGTCTCCAAGACGCACGCGGTGGTCGAGTTCGACGTTTCTGGCGTCGCCACACTCGCCGACCTCGGCAGCCGCAACGGCACGTTCCTGAACGGCGAGGAGGTCCACGGCCCCGTCGCGCTGCGCGTGGGGGACCGGGTCATGCTCGGCTGGGAGGGGCCGGTCTTCGAGGTCCGGCTCCTGGGCACGGCGCAGCTCCCGGAAGGGCAGGGCGCGCCCTACGAGCCGCACCGGGAGCCGGCCAAGACGCTCGCCGGGATGGTCGCGATCGCCGAGGAGCGCGCGCGCCGCCCGTCGGGGCTCCGCACGGGCCTCTTCCTGCGGACCCTCGCGCGCGAGGCCGTCACCGAATCGTCCGCCACCTTCCGGGTGGTGACGCTCGTCCTGCTCGCGGTTCTGCTCACGTCCGTCGTCGCGCTGTGGCGTTCCGGGGTCCGGCGCACGGAGCGCGCCGAGGCGCGCCTCGCGAGCGCGGAACGGAGGCTCTCCGAGGAGGCCCGCAGCGCGGCCCGGGCCCGCGAGGAGGCCGTCGCCGAGATCGCCCGCCTGCGCGACGAGCTCACGGCGGCCCGCCGCTCCACCGTCAGCCGCGCCGTCGTGGACTCGCTCACGCGCCGGCTCCGCGAGGCGGAGGGGCGGGCGGCCGTTCCGGACTTCACCCTCGTCGCCCGCGAGAACCGGGGGGCCGTCGGCCTCGTCCTCGCCGAGTTCGCCGGCGACTCGGTCATGGGGAGCGGGTTCGCCCTTACCACGTCGGGCTGGTTCGTCACCAACCGGCACGTCGTCCAGGACGATGATCGCGGCACCGCGCGCAGCATCCGCATCGTCATGGCAGAGACCAACCGCGCCCTCCTCGCCGATCTCGTCGCCGTCAGCGCGCTGCGCGACCAGGACATCGCCATCCTGCGCATCCGTGGGTATGCGGGGCCGGCGGTGCGCGCCGTGGACTGGACCGGCCGCGGAGCCACGCAAGGCGCGCCCGCGGCGATGCTCGGCTTCCCGTTTGGGGCCCAGCTCGCGCTCGACCCCGGCGGCTACGTGCATGCGAGCCTGTTCGGCGGCTACATCTCGATGACCGGCGAGTGGATCCGCTTCAGCGGCACCACCTACCCCGGCGCGTCCGGCAGTCCTGTCTTCAACGCCGACGGCGAGGTCATCGCCGTCCACTTCGGTGCGCCGCGCGAGGGCCCCGGCCTGGGCATCTCAGTGCCGATGAGCAAGGTGCGCCGCTGGCTCCCGGCCGAGGCGCGCACGGAACTCGGGCTCTAGACAGCACGAAGGGCCCGGTCCGCTCCCGGACCGGGCCCCCGTCGGCACCGGCAGCCGCGTCAGTCGCGCTCGCGCTCCGGCACCTCCTCTTCGTTCGCCCAGAACCACATGAGGATGCGCGGCGGGGCGTGCGCCTCACCGCCGTCCTGCACGACGATGCCCAGCGGCTCCTGGCGGCCGATCACCGGTGTCATCCGACCCCTCCTCTATTAGGTAGGGCGAACATGCCAGCCCGACCGCTGAGTCGCATGGAGCGTGCCGCCTGGATCTCGCACATAACTTGTTCTGGGTGCGCAAGTTGGGAGACGCCGGCGAGGGGAGCGGTCCCGCGTCCGTGTCCGAGTGACACGGAGGGACGCGTATCAGTCTGACGCGGGTGCGGGGAGCGGCCGGACGGCGGCGAAGCCGGAGTTGCGAGAGCGTCTCCCGCCGCTGGGGGGCGGCAGGACGATGTCCCACCCGCCGTACAGGGTGCGGAGCGCGTCGCTCGCCAGACGCGGTTCGCGCGGGCCGCGGTCGGGACCACCCGGCATTACCGCGTGCCGCCCGCCCGGCGGGACGGCCTGGCACAGGCGCTCGACGAGCGCGGAGCGGTCCGCGGCGGGGAGTCGCGCGATCGCCCCCGTCTCGATGACGACGGCGGCGAAGCTTTCCGGGGCCGGCGCGTAGCGCTCGAGCCGGGCGACCTCGCACTCGATCTGCGCCCCGAGCTGCTCGGTGACCGCGCGGTTCTCGAGTCCCACGACGAGGCTGATGTCGGGATCCACGACGTGGACGCGCGCGCGGTGGGCGGCGAGGAAGAGTGCGCACGCCCCGTCCACCACGCCGACCACGAGCACGGGGTCCCCGTCCTCGATGAGCTCGGCGAGCCCCGTGACCGGATCGTGCGCCGCGAGGCCCCAGTGGCCCGGCTGCGACTGTGCCGCGCGCAGCGCGACGTGGCGCTCGCGCCAGCGCCGGAACGAGGGGAGGCGCAGGCGCCGGCGGATGATCGCGTCCACTTGGTCGCGCAGGACGACCTCGGTCAGCTGCAGCTGGTCCGCGCCCGCCAGCTCGTGCATCGCCTCGTCCCCGATGCTGAGGATCTCGGCGCGCGCGAGGCCCTCCTTGTACTCCTCGATGCGCTGCTCGATGAACTCGTCGTACTCCGCCCGCAGGCTGCGCGGCGCCCGGCGCGGCGGCCGTTCCGCGGGGATCAGCACGGCTCGATGTGCACGACGACTTCGTCGAGCCGGAGGTCCTGCTTGAGCCGGGCCTCCACGGTGTCGGCGATGGCATGGGCGCGGTCCACCGCGAGGTCGCCGCGCACGCCGATCGTCAGTTCGGCGAACACGGTGCCTGCGGCCGAGCGCGAGCGGATGGCGTACGCGGTGGCCACGCCTTCGACGCTCTCGGCCGTCCGCCGGATCGCCGCCGGCTCGCGCGCCACCTGGTCCACCAGGACCGGCACGGCGCGCCGGACGATCTGCCAGGCGATCCGGACGATGAGGCCGCTGATGAGGACCGCGATGGCGGCGTCCACGTAGGGCACGCCGCGCCGCGAGAGCCACCCGCCCGCCAGGACGCCGGAGGTGATGAGGACGTCCGCCCGAGTGTGCGCCGCGTCGGCCAGGAGGAGGTCGCTGGCGAGCCGCCGCCCGGCGCGGGTCTCGAACC
>CAYLJK010000022.1:0-12305 GCA_964383975.1 uncultured Gemmatimonadales bacterium
GGCGATGTTCTGGGATGAGCCGACCGCCCGGAATTCGAACTTGTTCCCCGTGAAGGCGAACGGCGACGTCCGGTTGCGGTCCCCGGAGTGCCGCGGGAGCTGTGGCAGGGTCCGCGCGCCGAGGTGGAGCGTGCCGCCCCGCAGCGTCCGCTTCGGCCTCCCCGACTCCACCTGGTCGAGGATGTCCGCGAGCATGTCGCCCAGGAAGATCGAGATGATCGCCGGGGGCGCCTCGTTGGCCCCGAGGCGGTGGTCGTTCGCCGCCGACGCGATCGAGGCCCGGAGCAGGTCGGCGTGCAGGTCCACCGCGCGCAGGACCGCCACCAGAAACACCAGGAACTGCATGTTGGTGTGCGTCTCGTCCTGCGGGTCGAGCAGGTTCACGCCCGTGTCCGTGGACATGGACCAGTTGTTGTGCTTCCCCGAGCCGTTGATGCCGGTGAACGGCTTCTCGTGCAGCAGCACCGTGAGGCCGAAGCGCGGGGCCAGGCGCCGCAGCGTCTCCATGGTGAGCATCTGGTGGTCGCTCGCCAGGTGGCTGACCTCGAACAGCGGCGCGATCTCGTACTGCCCCGGCGCCACCTCGTTGTGGCGCGTCTTCACCGGCACACCGAGGCGCCACAGCTCCTGCTCCACCGCGCTCATGTAGGAGAGGACCCGCGAGGGGATCGTGCCGAAGTAGTGGTCCTCGAGTTGCTGGTGCTTCGGCGGCCGCGCGCCGAACAGCGTCCGCTCGCAGATCAGCAGATCGGCGCGCCGGAAGAACAGCTCGCTATCCACCAGGAAGTACTCCTGCTCGGCCCCGATGGTCGTGTAGACGCGGTTCACGCCGGCGTCGGTGCCGAAGAGGCGGAGGATCCGGAGCGCGTGGTGCGACAGTGCCTCCATCGAGCGCAGCAGCGGGAGCTTGGTGTCGAGCGCCTCGCCCGTCCACGAGACGAACGCCGTCGGGATGCAGAGCGTGACGTTGTTGTCGCCGCGCACGAGGAACGCGGGGCTCGAGGGGTCCCATGCCGTGTAGCCGCGGGCCTCGAACGTCGCACGCAGCCCGCCCGAGGGGAAGCTCGAGGCGTCGGGCTCGCCCTGCACGAGGTCCGTGCCCGAGAAGTTGTAGATCACGCCCCCCTGGCCGTCGGGGCTGATCAGGGAGTCGTGCTTCTCCGCCGTCAGGCCGGTGAGCGGCTGGAACCAGTGGGTGAAGTGCGTCGCCCCGTTCTCGATCGCCCAGTCCTTCATCGTGGCCGCCACCACGTCCGCCACCTGCGGGTCGAGCGGCTCGCCATGGTCGATCGTGCGCACCAGGCTCCGGTAGATCTCGCGCGGAAGCCGCTGGCGCATCGTGCGGCGGGTGAAGGTGTCGGCGCCGAAGATCTCATCGACGCGGGCGGCGGCACCGGCCCCGTTGGGACCGGCGGGCGGAACGGACGGACTGGTCATCGAGCAGGCCTCCGGTGCGGTGCGGCAGTGGTTCGGGACGCGGAAGCGTACAGGGGCGGGGCCGGTGCGTCCACCTCTTCCCCTAGTTGGCCTAGGGGAGTAACATCCCGGAGTGGCCCGTACGGTCCTCCCGCTGCTCCCCGGCACGCTCGACCTCCTCATCCTGCGCGCGCTGCGCTGGGAGCCCACCCACGGCGCGGGGGTCGCCGCGTGGATCCGCCTCGTCACCGGCGGCGTCTTCGCGCTCGCGGAGGGCACGGTGTACCCCGCGCTGCACCGACTCGAACACGCCGGACTGATCGAGTCGGAGTGGGGGCGCTCCGACCGCAACCGCCGCGCCCGGTTCTACGACCTCACGGCCGACGGGCGCTCGCGGCTGCGGACGCTGCTCGACGACTGGGCCCGCTATAGCGCCGCCGTGGACGCGGCCGTCCGGCACGGCCACCCGCGTGGGCTGTGGGCACAGGAGGTGCCGTGGCGGGCCGGCCCGAGCGGCGCCGAGCCGCCGCGCGAGCCCGGTTGAGCGTTCGCGCGGCGAAAGTGGCGGCCCCCGACCGGTCCCCGTAGGTTCCGCTTCACCCCGGGAGCCCCTGGGGGCGGGAGCGTCCGCGCACGCCATGCACAGCCTGTACGACCTGCTGGCCACCTCCGCACCGGCGCTGCTCTTCACCGTCGTCGGCCTCGGCTGGTTCCTCGGTAGCATCCGCATGAGAGGGTTCAGCCTCGGCATCGCCGCGGTGCTGTTCGTCGGCCTCGTCTTCGGCGCCCTGGACCCCGCCGCGTTCGTCCTGCCGGAGGTCATCTACGTCCTGGGCCTGATTCTCTTCGTCTACACGGTCGGGCTCCAGAGTGGCCCGATCTTTTTCAGCCTGTTCCGCCGCCAGTGGGCGAAGCTGACCGCGCTGGCGCTGCTCGCCACCGTCGGGGCCGCGCTCGTCACAGTGGCGGCGGCGAAGCTCATGGGCATCACCGCGCCCGTCGCGGCCGGGCTCTACTGCGGCAGCCTCACCAACACGCCGGCGCTCGCCGCGGCGATCGAGGCCCTGCGCACCAGCGCGGCGCACCTCGACCTCTCGGCGGCCGTCGCGCGGCGGCTCCTCGACGGACCGACAGTCGGCTACAGCATCGCGTACCCCTTCGGCGTGATCGGCCTCATCCTGGCGATGCAGCTCTCGACGCGACTGCGCCGACCCGACTTCGCCGAGGAGCAGCGGCGAGCCCGCAAGGCAAGCGGGCTGGCCACCGAAGAGCCGCTCATCCGCGAGGTCCGGGTCACCAACCGCCAACTCATCGGCAAGACGTACGGCGAGGCAATGCTGACCGACCTCACCGGGATGGTCTTCACCCGGCGCAAGCGCGGCGGGCAGATCGACCTGGTCACGCCGGATCTGCAACTCCAGGAGGGGGACGTTCTGGTCGGCGTCGGCGGCGCGGAGAACGTGCGCCGCGCGGAGCTGCTCATCGGCCCGGTCGTGACCGAGGCCGTCGAACAGCTCTCGCCAGGGATCGAGTACCGCGACCTCGTGGTCATCAACCGGAAGGTCGTGGGGACAGAGGTCGCCGAGCTGCCGGCCCTGGTGGGGCGGCCGGCGATCGTGAGCCGGATCCGCCGCGGCGGCGTGCACATCACCCCGCTCCCGGACACGACCCTGGAGATGGGCGACCAGGTCCGCGTCGTCGCCCACCGCGACGCGCTCGCCGAAGTGACCCGCGTGATCGGCGACCCGCTGCGCGACGTCTCCGAGGCGGACTTCCTCTCCTACAGCCTCGGCCTCGTGCTCGGCGTGGCCGTGGGGATGATCCCCATCCCGCTCGGAGGGCGCGTGGTCCAGCTGGGCTTCGCGGGCGGACCGCTGGTGGTGGGGCTCATCCTGGGGCGGCTGGGCCGCACGGGCCCCATCGTCTGGACGATGTCGTCCAACGCGAGCCTCACGCTGCGCCAGCTGGGCATTCTCTTCTTCCTCGCGGCCGTCGGCACGCGCGCCGGCGGCAGCTTCGTCCACACCCTGACCACCCAGGGGGTCGAGTTACTCCTCACCGGAATGCTCGTCACCGCGCTCTCGGCTCTGGCGATCCTCCTGCTGGCGCGGTCCGTGTTCCGGCTCGACGCCATCTCGTCCTACGGCATCCTCGCCGGGATCCACACCCAGCCGGCGGCCCTCGCCTTCGCGAGCGCCCACACCGGCTCCGAGAACACCAATATCTCCTACGCGGCCGCCTACCCGGTCGCGCTCATCGCGAAGATCGTCATCGCGCAGGTGCTGGTCGGGCTCTGACCCGGCGCGACGACCGCAAGACGAAGCCCCGGCCGTCCCGGGCCGGGGCTTTCGCGTGGCAGGCGGCGCCGGCAGCGAGGGCGCTGAGCCGCTCACCACCGCTCAGCGCATGCGCCGCGCGATCAGCCGGTCCGCGCCGGCCGGGTCCCGCCGGCACTCCAACAGCGCGCGCAGGATCAGCGGCGCGACGATCGTCGCGTCGGACTCGATCACGAACATCGGCGTCCGCTCGGTCAGCTTGTCCCACGTGATCTTCTCGTTCGGCGTGGCGCCCGAATACGAGCCGTACGACGTGGTCGAGTCGCTGATCTGGCAGAAGAAGGCCCACGGCCTGACCGGCTTCTGGAGGTCGTACTTGATCGAGGGCACGACGCAGATCGGGAAGTCGCCCGCGATGCCGCCGCCGATCTGGAAGAAACCGCAGCCCTTCCCCTTCGAGAGCTGCCGGTACTGGTCGTAGAAGGCGACCATGTACTCGATGCCCGACTTCGCGATGCTGGCGGAGCACTCGCCGGTCTTCACGTGGCCAGCGAAGATGTTGCCGAAGGTCGAGTCCTCGTAGCCGGGCACGACGAGCGGGAGCCGAGCCTGCGCGGCCGCCACCAGCCAGCTCTCGGCGGGATCGCCCTGCCGGTGGCGCGGACCGAGACGCAGCACCAGCTCGTAGAAGTACTCGTGCCAGAAGCGGCGCTCGCCCCGCTTCGTCGCCCGCTCCCACATCGGGAGCAGGATGCGCTCGACGGCGCGGAACGCCTCCTCCTCGGGGATGCTTGTGTCCGTCACGCGCCGCATCCCGGCGCGGAGAATCCGGGTGTCGTCCTCCTTCCGCAGGTAGCGGTAGTGCGGGAAGTCCCTGTAGTGATCGTGCGCCACCAGCCGGAAGAGCGATTCCTCGAGGTTCGCCCCGGTGACCGAGAGGCCGTGGATGAGGCCGGAGCGGATGGCGGGCGCCATGCTGATACCGAGCTGGGCGGATGACATCGCGCCGGCGACCGCCCAGAACATCTTTCCGCCGCCCTCGACGTGCCGCCAGTAGGCCAGCAGAGCGTCGCGCGTGGCGCGGGCGTTGAAGTTCTTGTAGTTCGACAGAACGAAATCGAGGGTCGGGAAGGCGTCACGCTTCATGGTGGCCGATTCTGGGCAGACGCCCGGGCAAACGCAAGACCGCTACCGGATGCCCGCCTGCGGCACTACGCGCGCCCGGCGCAGGAACGGCCGGGCGTTGGCGCCGACGGAGTCCGCGACGAGCCGTCAACGAAACGCGCCACGGCGTTGACGTACCCGCGGTCGAGCGCCTGGTCGAGGGGCGCGACGACCCGCACATTGAGTACTAGCGCGCCGTACTCGGTGTCCCCGTCACGGTAGTGCACTACCCCCGCCGCGACCCGCGTCGGCGTCGAGACGCCGGACCCCGGGATCCCGTCCCCTTTCCACAGGCTGGGGGAGGGCGCGCGAACTGGCGCTGTGATAGGCTCCGGCCAATCGCTGACCGGGGCGACTGTTTGTGGGACAGGTGGCCAGGGACGGAATCGAACCGCCGACACGCGGATTTTCAGTCCGCTGCTCTACCATCTGAGCTACCTGGCCGCATCCGGGACGCGGGTCCCGGGAGGGCCGGGAATATAGGCGCCGCGCGGCCCAAACTCCATCCACACCCGTCGCCTAGCCGCCCCGCCCTGCGCCCTCTATCGTAGTGGGATGCCGACCTTCCCGAACCTGACGATCCTCGACCACCCGCTCATCCGTCACAAGCTCCACCTCCTCCGCGACCGGCGCACCACGGTCAAGGACTTCCGCGACCTCGTGGGCGAGATCGCCATGCTCATGGCCTACGAGGTCACCAAGGACCTCCCCACCGAGGCGGTCGAACTGGACACCCCGCTGGAGCGCACCACCGGCTCCCGGGTGAGCGGGAAGAAGCTCACGCTCGTCCCCGTCCTGCGGGCGGGCCTCGGGATGGTGGAGGGCATCCTCCACCTCATCCCCTCGGCGCGCGTCGGCCACATCGGCCTCTATCGCGACGAGGACACGCTCGAACCCGTCGCGTACTACTTCAAGGCGCCCGCGGCCCGCGAGCAGCGGGACTTCTTCGTCCTCGACCCGATGCTCGCCACCGGCGGCTCGGCCGTGGACGCCTGCCGCACGCTGAAGAACGCGGGCGCCCGGTCGCTGCGGTTCCTCTGCATCGTCGCCGCCCCCGAGGGCGTCCGCCGCATGCTGGACGCCCACCCCGACGTCCCCGTCTACTCCGCCGCGCTCGACCGCCAGCTGAACGCCCACGGGTACATCCTCCCGGGACTCGGCGACGCGGGCGACCGGCTCTTCGGGACCCGATGAGACTCTCCTTCCATGGCGCCGCCGGCGAGGTCACCGGCTCGATGCACCTCCTCGAGACCGCGGGCCGCCGCATCCTCCTCGACTGCGGCCTCTTCCAGGGCCGGCGCCAGGAGGCGCGCGAGAAGAACGAGCGCTTCCCCGCCGCCTGCCTCGACGTGGACGCCGTCGTCCTCAGCCACGCCCACATCGATCACGCGGGCCGGCTCCCGCTGCTCGTCAGGCGCGGATACCGCGGGCCCATCTACTGCACCCCGGCGACGCGCGACCTCTCGAGCATCATGCTCCCCGACTCCGGCCACATCCAGGAATCCGACACGGTGTTCCTGCGCAAGCGGGGCCACGACGTCGAGCCGCTCTACACGATGGCCGACGCCGCCGCCGTACGGGACCACATGGTCGGCGTCCCCTACGAGCGCCCGCTCGACATCCTGCCGGGCGTCCGCCTCACCTTCTACGACGCCGGCCACATCCTCGGCTCGGCCAGCGCGGTGCTCGAGTGCGAGGAGCCCGGCGGCACGCGTCGCATCGTCTTCTCCGGCGACATCGGCCGCAGCGGGCTCCCGATCATCCGCGACCCGAAGGCGCCCCACGGGCCGCAGGCCGACGCCCTCGTCATCGAGAGCACGTACGCCGGCCGCGTGCACGAGACCGTCGGCGAGGCCCAGGGGATGCTGGCCAGGCACGTCTCGACCGTGGCGCGCCGCGGCGGCAAGATCTTCATCCCCGCCTTCGCCGTCGGCCGCACGCAGGAGATCCTCTACGAGCTGCACGGCCTCGCCCTTGCGAGGAAGATCCCCGAGATCCCGGTGTACGTGGACTCGCCCCTCGCCGTGAACGCCACCGACATCTTCCGCATCCACCCGGACATCATGGATCAGCACGAGCAGCTGGTGGGCGCGGTCCCGGAGGTCTTCCAGTTCCGCATGGTGCGCTACGTCCGCTCCGTCGAGGAGTCGAAGCGGCTCAACGACCTGCGCGGGCCGGCCGTCATCATCGCCGCCTCCGGCATGGCCGAGTCGGGCCGCATCCTCCACCACCTGCGCAACGGCCTCGGCGACCACCGCAACATGGTGCTCATCGTCGGGTGGCAGGCGAGCTACACCCTCGGCAACCGGCTCCGCGAGGGCGCGCGCGAGGTGCGCATCTTCGGCGAAGAGGTCCCGGTGCGCGCCGAGGTCCAGCAGGTGGCCGGCTACTCGGCCCACGGCGACCGGAACGACCTCCGGTCGTGGATCGAGGGCCTCGGCGAGCGACCGAAGCGGGCCTGGGCGGTGCACGGCGAGGCGGGACTCCCCGCGATGACCGCCCTGCTCACGGAGCTGGGCGTTCCAGAGGTGAACGCACCTTCCCTGGGAGACAGCGCGACCTTCTCGTAATCAACCCTCCGCCTCCCGCAGTTGTCACAGGTAGTGACCCGTTGAAACCCCGCCTGCCCGGTCCACCGTAGGGGCCCGGCAGGTTCACGCAACCACACCGGGACAGTGCCCATGCAGACGACGCTGGTCGCCCTCCTCACCACGGCCGGACTGGCCGCGAGCCCGCCGGAGCGCGCGCCACAGCAGCTGGCCGCCGCTGTCCGCGGGGACTCGCTCCCCGCGCGCGCCGCCGCCACCGCGGTCCGCGCCCTCGTGCAGCCCCCGCGCGTGGACGGCCGCCTCGACGACCCCGCGTGGGTGACGGCTCCGGTCTTCGGCGACTTCGTCCAGCGGGACCCGGACGAGGGACGGCCGGCGACCGAGCGCACCGAGATGCGGGTCGTGTACACCGACGCCGCGCTCTACGTCGGCGTGCGCGCCTACGACTCCCAGCCCGAGCGCATCACCGGGCACCTGACCCGGCGCGATGCGGACTCGCCGTCCGACTGGATCATCCTGGGCATCGACTCGTACTTCGACCGGCGCACGGCGTTCGTCTTCGCGGTGAATCCCGTCGGCGTGAAGCGCGACTGGTACATCTTCAACGATGTCGAGGAGGACGACTCGTGGGATGCCGTCTGGGACGTGGCGGCCTCGCGGGACGGTGGCGGCTGGACCGCCGAGTTCCGCATTCCGTTCTCCCAGCTGCGGTTCGCGCGAGCCGCGTCGCAGCGCTTCGGCTTCAACGTCGTGCGAAAGATCAACCGGCTGAACGAGGAGGATCACTGGCGTCTCATCCCGCGCGGCGCCCCGGGGACGGTCTCCCTCTTCGGTGACCTCGCCGGGCTCGACGGGCTGCGCCCGCCGCGCCGGCTCGAGATCCTCCCGTACTCGGTCGGACGGAGCACCTGGAACATCGACCAGCCCGGCAACCCGTTCCGCCCGCCGCGGGAGGGGAGCACGACGGTCGGCGCCGACCTCAAGCTCGGGCTCGGCTCGAACCTGACCCTCGACGCCACGATCAACCCCGACTTCGGTCAGGTCGAGGCGGACCCGGCCGTGGTGAACCTGTCCGCCTTCGAGACGTTCTACCCGGAGAAGCGGCCCTTCTTCACCGAGGGCGTGAACATCTTCCGCTTCCCGCTCTCGCTGGGGGACGGCGACGGGGCCAACGAGCAGCTCTTCTACAGCCGCCGCGTCGGTCGCCGGCCGCAAGGCTCGCCCGACGTGCCGCCGGGCGGCTTCGGCGAGGAACTCCAGCAGACCACCATCCTCGCCGCGGCGAAGCTGAGCGGGAAAACCGCCTCCGGGTGGACGATCGGCCTGCTCGCCGCGCGCACCGCCGAGGAGCGGGCCGAGGTGGTGGACGCGAACGGCGTGCGCAGCCGAGACATCGTGGAACCCGGAACCACGCAGCTGGTCGGCCGGCTGGCCCGCGACTTCCGCCACGGTCGCACGGTGGTCGGGCTCTTCGGGACCTACCTTGACCGGGACCTGCCGGTGGACATGCCGTGGCTGCGCAGCTCGGCCTTCACCATCGGGGCGGACTGGAATCACCGCTTCGCGCGCGACCAGTACCGCTTCCGCGGCTCGGCGGTGCTGAGCAACGTGCGCGGCAGCGCGGAGGCGATCGACATCACGCAGCGCTCCTCCGCCCGGTACTACCAGCGGCCGGACAACGACTACGTGACCTACGATCCCACGCGCACGAGCCTCTCCGGGTTTTCCGGCCAGGTCGAGTTCGGGAAGATCGCCGGTGACTGGCGCTTCCTTACCGCGCTCGACACCCGCTCGCCGGGCTTCGAGGTGAACGATCTCGGCTACCAGCGCGAGGCGGACTACGTCACCCAGGTGGTGTGGGTCGGCCGGCGCTGGTTGCAGCCGGGGAAGGTCTTCCGCCGCTTCAGCCTGAACGTCAACCAGTGGAACGCCTGGTCGTACGGGTGGGACCACCTAAACACCGGCGGCAACGTGAACGCCAGCTTCACGCTGCTCAACTACTGGGGCGGCTACTTCGGCGTGAACCGCAACTGGGAGGGGTTGAGCACCGGCATGTTGCGCGGCGGCCCCGCGATACGGCGGCCCGGCGGGACCAACGGCTGGGCCGGCTTCTACTCGGACGAGCGCAAGGCGTTACGCGCCGAACTGAACGTCTGGGGGTGGCGGCAGGACGAGAGCGGATCGTGGGAAGCGGGACTGAATCCATTCGTCGCCTGGCGTCCTAGTGGCCGCGTGGACCTGCGGGTCGGGCCGAGCTTCAACCGCAACCGCAACCAGGCGCAGTACTTGACCGACACCGTCCTGACGGGCCGGACCGAATACCTCTTCGGCCAGCTCAGTCAGTCGACCGTGGCGATGACCGTGCGGGCCAACATCACCTTCACGCCGCGGCTGACGCTCCAGGTGTACGCCGAGCCGTTCTACTCGGCCGGGAGCTACAGCGACGTCGCGCGCGTGACCGACCCGCGCGGCGACCGGTTCCAGGACCGCTTCCAGGCCCTCGGCGCCACGCGCGACGCGAACGGGGACTTCGCGGTGGACGTGGACGGCGGCGGCACCGACGTGGTGCTGCCCAACCCCGACTTCTCCTACGCGTCGTTCCGTTCGAACGTCGTGCTGCGGTGGGAGTACCGGCCGGGTTCCACGCTGTTCCTGGTGTGGCAGCAGAACCGCGGGCTGGGGACCAGCGACGGCCGCTACGACCCCGACGGCGCCCTGCGCGACCTGTTCGGCACCGAGCCGGAGAACGTGTTCCTCGTCAAGGTGAACTACTGGTTCAGCCTCTGAGACGGGGCCCTCGACACCCCGCCGGGCGGGCGGTACCATGGACGGCCATGCGTACCGCCCTCCTTGGCATCCTGCTGGCGCTCGGGGTGTCCGCGCTCCGCGCGCAGCAGCCGCCCCCCGGGCCGCCGCCCGGGCCACCGCCGCGCGCGGACACCAGCGAGGCGCTCCGGGTGTACCTCGACTGCCCGACCTGGTTGTGCGACCTCGACTTCCTGCGCACCGACATCACGTTCGTCAACTACATGCGCGACCGCGCCGACGCGGCCGTGTACGTCCTCGTCACGACCCAGCCGACCGGCGCGGGCGGCACGGAGTACACCCTGACGTTCATCGGCCAGGGACGCCTCGCGGGCCGCAGCGACACACTGCACTACGTCTCGCAGCCGACCGACGTGGCGGACGCCGTGCGCCGCGGCTTCGCGCAGGTGCTCAAGCTGGGCCTGGTCCGCTACGCAGCCGATTCCCCGCTCGCCCGGCACCTCGATGTGCGCTTCGGGCCGCCCGGCGGTCCGGGCGGCCCGCCCCGCGAGCGGCGCGACCCTTGGGACTACTGGGTCTTCACCGTGAGCGCCCGCGGCTGGTTCAACGGCGAGCAGCAGTACGCCTCGCGGTCGCTCTACTGGAACGTGAGCGCCAACCGCACGACCGAGCGGTGGAAGGTCCGCAACGGCGCGTACTGGAACCAGGACAAGAGCCGCTATGAGCTGGACAGCGTCACCACGTACATCAGCCGCTCGGAGAGCTACGGCGCGAGCACCCTGGTCGTGCGCAGCGCCGGAACCCGCTGGTCCGCGGGGGCGCGGGCGGGCGCGAACTCGTCCACGTACACGAACACCGATCTCGCCATCAGCGCCGGCGCCGCCGTCGAGTACTCGATCTTCCCGTATCGCGAATCCACCCGGCGGCTCGTGCTCTTCAACTACTCCATCGGCCCGCGGTGGGTGCGCTACAACGAGGGGACGATCTTCCTGCGCACGCAGGAGACGCTCCTGCAGCACGAGCTGGAGGTCTCCATCGACACCAAGCAGCGCTGGGGCGAGACCGGCGTCACCCTCAGTGCGGCGCAGTACCTGGACCACACCCGCCAGTACAATGCCGGCGTCTTCGGCAGCGTGAGCCTGCAGCTGGTGCGCGGCCTGCGCTTCAACGTCGGCGGGAGCTACAACGTGGTGCGGGACCAACGGTTCCTGGCCGCCGCCGGCGCGACGCCGGAGGAGATCCTCGTGCGCCAGCGTCAGCTCGCGACGAGCTACAACTACTTCGTGAGCCTCGGTCTCAGTTACACATTCGGCTCGATCTACAACAACATCGTGAACCCCCGCTTCGGCAGCGGCGGGCGCACCATCTTCTTCTAGGACGGAGGTCGAGCCCTGCCGCGGCCCGCGGTGAGCACCTAAGCTTCACGGGTCCATGCGCCGGCTCCTCTGGGCCGTTCCCGCCGCGGTCGTGACCGCCTGGCTCGCGAGCTTCACCGCCGTCGCCGCCGCCTCGCGCCGCGACCGGGCGGCACCAGCTGATGCCATCGTCGTCCTCGGCGCGGCCCAGTACAACGGCGTCCCCTCCCCCGTCTTCCGCGCGCGGCTCGACCACGCGGCCGCGCTGTGGCGCCGCGGGCTCGCGCCGTTCGTCCTGGTCGCCGGCGGCACGGGAGCGGGGGACACCGTCAGCGAGGCGGAGGCCGGCCGCCGCTACCTGCTCCGGGTGCGCGGCCTCCCCGACAGCGCCGTCACGCCCGTCGGCAGCGGGAACGCCACCGAGCCGTCGTTGCGCGCCGTGGCCCGGCAGCTCCCCGGGGACGGCCGCCGCCGCGCCATCCTGGTCAGCGACGGCTTCCACCAGCTCCGGCTCCACATCATCGCCCGGCGGCTCGGGCTCGAAGCGCTCGGCTCGCCGGCCCCGGCAAGCCCGATCTCCCGCAACCGGCGGCGGGAACTCGGCTACCTCCTCGCCGAATCGCTGAAGGCGCCCGTCGCCTTCCTCGTCACGAGGTCCGAATGACACGACCCACCGCCCTCGCGGCAACGCTGGTCCTCGCCGCCGGCGCACCCGCCGCACTCGCCGCGCAGGCGCTGCGTGTGCCACACGAGCAGTTCACGCTCCCCAACGGCCTCAC
>CAYLJK010000023.1:0-9312 GCA_964383975.1 uncultured Gemmatimonadales bacterium
GTTTCGAACAACCGCGGGAGTTGCGTGACACCAGCGAGCACCAGGAAGACGACGGTGAACACGCGCAGCGCGGCGGCGCCGCGCCGCGCCACCTGGAAGGGATGGAACGCGGGCCGGCCGGTCACCGCCCCCCCCGTGTGCCCGTGACGAGCAGCGCCGCCGCCGCGACCACGGCCGTCGCGAGCGCCGCGACCGGCGACGCCACCAGCAGCTGCCACGCGAGCGCGCCCCCGGCCAGCTGGTTCGTCGCCAGCACCTGGATGACGTCTCGCAGCCATGCCGCGCCGAAGACAAACAGCGTGTGCACGGGGATGTTGTCGGCCACGAGCAGCCCCGTCACCCAACCGGACAGCCATCCGACGATGGTGTGGGCCAGCGCCGACGCGCCGAACGCGGTCGGGGCCAGGGCGTCGTTTGCGAGCCCGACCAGGAAGCCGCCCGCGGCGCCCGCGGCCGGTCGCACGCGCATCGCGAAGAGGAGAAAGGCGAGCAGCAGGAAGTCCGGTGCGAAGCGCGGGTCGCCGAGGTGGGGCCGCACCGCGAACTGGAGCGCCACCAGCACGGTTGCGGTGAGCCAGAAGCGGAGATCGAGGCGCCGGCTCACCGCGCCGTCCTCCGCGCCGGCCTCCGCGCCGGACCCGCCGTGTCGGTGACCGCCGCCGCGGTGTCGAACGCCGTCGCGAGCGTGTCCGCGGCCCGGGCGCGGGCGAGCACGAGGACGTGCGAGGCCCGGGCCGGATGCACCGTCGGCCGGAGCAGATAGGTCCGCTCCCACGCGGCCGACTCGCTCAGCACCCCCTGCACCGTGCCGATCGGGATGCCGCGCGGGAACACGCCCCCCAGCCCCGAGGTGACGACGGCCGTCCCCGGCGCGAGCTGCTCGCGGTAGGCGACGCCGCGCAACTCCATCAGCTCGCCGCTCTCCCGCTCCGGCCGTGCCGCGACGATCCCGACCACCGCGGTCCCCGGCACGGCCGCGCTGGCCCGGAAGTCGGGGTGCGTCCACGCCAGCGCCGCGCTGGTGCGCGCGTCCACGGTATGCACCAGGCCCACGAGTCCCTCCGGCGCCACGACCGGCGCCAGCGGCTCGACCCCGTCGCGCGCCCCCGCCGACAGCAGCAGCGTCAGGCCGTCGCTCACGCCGGCCTGGTGGAGGACCTCGGCGGCGACGAAGCCCGACTCCAGCCGCCCGCCGAGCCGCAGCAGGCCGCGCAGCCGCGCGTTCTCGGCGGCCAGCTCCGGGCGGTCGTGGGCGGCGAGGGCGAAGGCATCCCGCTCGGCACGCAGGGCGTCCATGCTTGCGCGGTGCTCCGCCGCGCGCTGCACGCGCTCCTGCGCCGCCAGCAGCGGCGCGAGGATGGTGCGCCGGAGGGCGGAGGCCAGAGGGTCGCGCAGGCGCGCCGGCAGCGCGAGCGCCGTGAGCGACGCGACGAGACAGGCGAGGAAGACGGCCGTGTCGGCCCGGGTCCCGGTGCGTGCGGTGCCGAGGGGCACGGGATCAGGTCGTCAGGACCGTCCGGTACTTCTCCGGATCGTCGAGGATGCGGCCGGTGCCGCGGACCACGCAGGTCAGGGGGTCCTCGTCCACGTGGATGGGGAGCGACGTCTCGTGCGAGAGCAGCACGTCGAGCCCGCGGATCAGCGCGCCGCCGCCCGTCATCACGATGCCGCGGTCCACGATGTCGCTGGCCAGCTCCGGCGGCGTGATCTCCAGCGCCCGCCGCACCGCGTCCACGATCTGCTGCACCGGCTCCTGGATCGCCTCACGGATCTCGGAGCTGTGGACACGCACCGTCTTCGGGATCCCAGAGACGAGGTCACGGCCCTTCACCTCCATCTCGCGCTCCTCGCCCACCGGCGCCGCCGAGCCGATCTCGATCTTGATGCGCTCGGCCGTCGGCTCCCCGATGAGGAGGTTGTAATTCTTGCGCATGAACTGCACGATGGCGGTGTCCATCTCGTCGCCGCCGGTGCGGATCGAGGTGTCGCACACGATGCCCGAGAGCGCGATGACCGCGATCTCGGTGGTGCCGCCGCCGATGTCGATCACCATGTTCCCCGTCGGCGTCTCGATGGGCAGCCCCACGCCGATCGCGGCGGCCATCGGCTCGGCGACCATGTATACCTCCTTCGCCCCGGCCGACTGCGCGCTGTCGCGCACCGCGCGCTTCTCCACCTCGGTGATGCCGCTCGGCACGCACACGATCACCTTCGGCTTCACCGGGAAGACCGACTTGTTGATGATCGTGGCGAGGAAGTAGCGCAGCATCTTCTCGCAGACGTCGAAGTCCGCGATCACGCCGTCCTTCATCGGCCGCACCGCGAGCACGCCGTCCGGCGTGCGGCCCAGCATCCGCTTCGCCTCGAGCCCGATCCCCTTGATCTTCCCGCTCGGCTTCTCGACCGCGACCACCGACGGCTCGTTCAGCACGATGCCCTCGCCGCGCACATACACCAGCGTGTTCGCCGTGCCGAGATCCACCGCGATCTCGTTGGCGGGCAGGATCGAACCGAACTTGAACGGCCAGCGCATGACGCCGGGGGACCTCGGAGTGGCGTGAGGGGACAGGGCCTAACTCTCGTGCGCACCATAACATAGGGCGGTGGCCCCGCAGGGGCAATGGTCGGTGGGTCAACTGCGGTGTGCTTGCCGAGGGGTCCGACGCCGCCGCGGTTGACCGTGCCCCGCCGGATGCGGTAACCTCCTCGCGTCATGACATCCCGCAGCGCCGCCCGCGCCCCCCAGGTCGCCGTCGTGGACAACGGCGTGTGCGACGCGTGCGGGCTGTGCATGCCGCTGTGTCCGCCGATGGCGATCCACATGACCCGCCGGGGGCTGGAGGTGGACCGCGCCGCGTGCACGGGGTGCGAGAAGTGCATCGCCCCGTGCCCCGTCGGCGCGCTGCGGATGGCGGATGCGTAGGCTCGACGTCCTCGTCGTCGGCGGCGGCCCGGCCGGGTGTGTGGCCGCATGGGAGGCGATGACCCACGGCCGCGAGCTGGACGTCCTTCTCATCGAGCGCGACCGGGCCATCGGTGCGCCGGTCCGCTGCGCCGAGGGTGTGGGGAGCGCCGGGCTCCGGGAGTTCCTCGACCCCGAGGCCCACCCGGGGATCGTCGCCCGGAGGATCACGAAGGTGATCTTTCGGGCTCCCGACGACACCGAGGTGCGGGTCGGGGGCCGCGACGTCGGCTACGTCCTCGACCGCACCCGCTTCGAGCCGGTCCTGGCCGAGCAAGCGCGCCGCGCCGGCGCCGAGATCGCCATCCGCACCGAGGCGCTCGGCATGAGCCGCGAGAACGGGGCGTGGCGGGTGCGGCTCGCGGGGCCGCGCGGCGAGGAGGACGTGCTCGCGCAGGTCGTCATCGGAGCCGACGGGGTCGAGAGCATGGTCGGGCGCTGGGCCGGGCTCGACACGCGCGTCCCCGCGCGGGATATGGAGTCGTGCGCGCAATACGTGATCAGCGGCATCACCTTCGACCCCGACGCCATCTACCTGCACTTCGCCGAGCGGTGGGCCCCCGGTGGCTACGCCTGGATCTTCCCCAAAGCCGCGGGAACGGCCAACGTCGGCCTCGGCATGGTGGCCCTGAAGGGGGACGGACGCCCGGCGCGCGCGTACCTCGACGCCTATGTCGCGCGCTACTTCCCGGACGGCACGGTGACCGGGTGCACGGTCGGCGGCGTCATCGTCGCCACCACGGTGAGACGCACGGTCACCGATGGGGTGCTGCTCGCCGGCGACGCGGCGCACATGGTGAACCCGCTCTCCGGCGGCGGCATCGTGAACGCGATGAAGGCGGGCCGGCTCGCGGGGAGGCACGCCGCCGCCGCGCTCGCCGCCGGCGACACCTCGGCGGCCCGCCTCCAGCGCTACCACGATGACTGGATGGCCCTCCTCGGCGACGACCACCTCAAGTACTACCGGCTCAAGGAGGCGCTCAACCGCTTCGACGACGCGTTCTTCAACCGCCTCGCACGGACGGTGAACGCCATCCCGCTCGAGGGGCGCACCCTGGGCCGCATCTTCGCGCATGCGCTCGTGAACCACCCCCAACTCCTCCCGGTCGCCGCGCGGTTCTTCGTCTGACCGGCGACGCCGACGCCGTCTCATCGTCGCCGCCCTCGGGATCGTCCTCCCCTTCGACCGCATGGGGCAACGCCGGCCCGCTGGCGCGCCCGCGCCGCGGTGGGTAGCGTCCATGGCGGTCCGCGGCCGCCGCGCCGCGTGCAGCGACCCGCAATCGCCTCGCGCTGCACCGGGCCGCCCGCGCGCCGCCACGTTCCACCCGCCGGTGCGTCCCGGACCGGCACCCGACCACTCCCCGGCGCCGGCGCCCGCCGACGCCGCCCTCACGCGGAGGCCTGCGTGCGTGTTCCCTCGCTCCTCGTCGCGTTCCTCGCCGGCGCTGTCGTCACGGCGCAGGCGCAGTTCGGTCCTCCTGCCACCGGCTTCACGGTCGAGAATCCCGTGCTGCGCCGCATCTGGGCGCTGGGCATGGACAGCTCGCAGGCCGAGCGCCTCGGCCAGGTGATCCTCGATTCCCTTGGACCCCGACTCACCGGCACCCCGGAGAGCGAGGGGGCGCAGGACTGGCTCGTCGGCCTGTACCGCAGCTGGGGGGTCGCGGCGCGCAAGGAGCGCTACGGCACCTGGAACGCCTGGCGCCGCGGCGTCAGCCACCTGGACCTGGTGGCGCCGCGCGTGCGCTCGCTGGAAGCGATGCTCCTGGGATGGAGCGCCGGGACCGGCGGCCAGGTGGTGCGCGGCGAGGTGGTGGTGCTCCCCGACATCGCCGACAGCACCGCGGCCCCGCAGGCGCTCGCCTCCCTCCAGGGGAAGTGGGTGCTGGCCAGCTTCGCGCCGCCCTCGTGCCGGCCCGACACCGCATGGGCCCAGTACGGGCTCCCCGAGACCGTGCGCGCGCTGCGGGCCGGGCGCCAGGCGGCGCAGAACGCGTTCAACCAGCGCCTGCTGCGGTACGGCGGGCAGAGCCGCCTCGCCGCGCGGCTGGAGGCAGCGGGCGCGGCCGGCATCCTGACGACCAACTGGTCGGGCGGCTACGGCGTGATCCGCGTCTTCTCGACGCGCACCGAGCGCATTCCCGCGTTCGTCCTCGGCTGCGAGGACTACGGCCTGCTGTGGCGGCTCGCCGAGCACCGGCAGGGCCCCGTGGTCGAGGGGACGGCCGTCGCCGAGCACTTGGGCGAGGTACCGGTCTATAACGTCATCGGCGAGATCCGCGGGCGCGAACTCCCCAACGAGTACGTGATGCTCTCGGCCCACTTCGACTCGTGGGACGGTGGCAGCGGCGCCACCGACAACGGCACCGGCACGCTCACGATGCTGGAGGCGATGCGGCTGCTGCGGCTCGCCTATCCCGCGCCGCGGCGGACGATCCTCGTCGGCCACTGGAACGCCGAGGAGCAGGGACTCATCGGCTCGGCCGCGTTCGTCGCCGACAACCCGCGCATCGTCGAGAACCTCCACGCCCTCTTCAACCAGGACAACGGCACGGGCCGGATCGAGAGCATGTCGGCCAGCGGCTATACGCTGGCCGCGGGGAACCTGGCGCGGTACCTGGCGCAGATCCCGGCCGATCTGACGCGCCACATCCGGTTCGGCGCGCCCGGGACGCCGGGCGGCGGCGGGACGGATCACGCGTCGTTCGTATGCGCGGGCGCGCCCGGCTTCGGCCTCGGGTCCGGGATGTGGGACTACTTCCTGTACACCTGGCACACCAACCGCGACACCTACGACAAGGTTTCGTGGGACGACATCCGGATGAACGCGACGCTCACGGCGATGCTGGTGTACCTCGCGGCGGAGGACCCGCAGCGCATGCCCCGGGACCGCCGCACGGTGTTCCCGACCTCGCCGTCCGGACAGCCCGGTCGCTGGCCGACGTGCGGCACCGTGCAGCGCAGCGCCCCCGCCCCGGTGCGCTGAGGGCGCGTCGTGAAGACGATCCTGATCACCGGCGCGGGCGGGGAGATCGGTCATGGCCTGATCACCCGCCTCGCCGAGCTGGGCGGGTCGCGCATCGTGGCGATGGACCTGGCCCCGCTCGAGGACCGCCTCAAGGCCTACTGCCACCGCACGGTCCAGGGCGACATCCTCGACACGGCGCTGCTCGGCAGCCTCGCGGCGTCGTTCGACTTCGACACCGTCATCCACTTGGCGGCGCTCCTCTCGACCAAGTCGGAGCGCCAGCCGGCCCTCGCGCAGAAAGTGAACGTCGAGGGCACGCTCAACCTGCTGGAGCTGGCGATCGGCCAGGCGCGCCAGCAGGGGCGCGAGGTCAAGTTCCTCTACCCCAGCAGCATCGCGGTGTACGGGCTGCCGGACCTCGCCGCGAAGGCGCGCGCGGCGCGGGTGCGCGAGGACGAGTGGTGCCAGCCGCGCACGATGTACGGGGTGAACAAGCTCTACTGCGAGCAGCTCGGCCGGTACTACGAATACTTCTACCGGCAGCTCGACGCCGGCACGGCGGCCGGCCGGCTCGACTTCCGGGGCATCCGCTTCCCGGGCCTCATCAGCGCGGCGACCGTCCCCTCGGGCGGCACGTCGGACTTCGGCCCCGAGATGCTGCACATGGCGGCACAGCGCCGCCCGTACGCCTGCTTCGTGCGCGCGGACGCGCGCATCCCGTTCATGGCGATGCCGGACGGGGTGGCCGCCTTGCTCCGCCTCGAGGCCGCGCCGCGCGGGCCGCTCACCCGCCAGGTGTACAACATCGCCGCCTTCAACCCTTCGGCCGGCGAGTTCCGCGAGCGCGTCGTGCGCGCGTTCCCCGATGCGGTCGTCACGTTCGAGCCGAGCGCCGGCCGGCAGCTCATCATCGACTCCTGGCCCGCCGACGTGAACGACGACGCGGCGCGGGCCGACTGGGGGTGGGCGCCGGCCTACGACTTCGAGCGGGCCTTCGCCGAGTACCTGGTGCCGGCGGTGCGGGCCCGCTACGGCGCGTAGGGGGACCGGCCTGGATGCCGCGCGTCCTGGTGCAGCGGTTCACCGTCCCCGACGAGGCGATCGACGCGCAGGGGCACGTCAACAACCTGGAGTACCTGCGCTGGATGGTGCACGCCGCGGTCGCGCACTCGGCGGCCCGGGGGTGGCCCGCCGAGCGCTACGCCGCCATCGGCCAGACCTGGGTGGTCCGCTCCCACTTCATCGAATACCTGCGCCCGGCCTTCGCCCGCGAGACACTCGTGCTGGCCACTTGGGTGGCCGGCTTCGAGCCGCGGCAGTCGCCGCGCCGCTACCTCCTGCTCCGCGCCGCCGACGGCAGGGCCGTCGCCCGCGGCGAGACGCGCTGGGTCTTCGTGGACGCCCGCACGGGGCGGCCGACGTCCGTCCCCGACGCGGTGCGCGACGCGTTCCCGGTCGTGACCGACGAGGCCGAGGTGCTCGCGGCGGCGGGCTTCCCGCCGGAGGGCAGGCCGTGAAGATCGCGTTCATCGGCACGCACGGCGTCGGCAAGACCACGCTCTGCTACGAGCTGGCCGCGCGGCTCAAGCGGCTCGACTTCGCTGTGGACATGGTCAGGGAGGTGGCGCGCACCTGCCCCCTCCCCATCAACCGCGACACGACGCTCGACGCGCAGGCGTGGATCCTCCACACCCAGATCGCCGCCGAGCTGGCCGCGGCGAGCCAGTACCAGGTGGTGGTGTGCGACCGCTCCGTGCTGGACAACTACGCCTACATGGTCCACCGGCTGGGGCGGCGCCGAGAGTACGACGCGCTGGTGCGAGCGTGGGTCGCCACCTACGACGGCCTGTTCAAGGTCCCGGTCCTGGCCCCGCCCGCCTTCGACGGGACGCGGGACACGAGCACCACCTTCCAGCAGGAGATCGACCACGTCCTCGACGACCTCGTGGCCGCCTTCCACGTGCGCTGCCACCATCTCGACGCCCACGACCGCGACGGCTGGCTCGACGAGGTCCTGACCGCGATGGACCTGCCGCTGCGGCCGCGGCAGATCGACTTCTTCGGCACGTGAACGCCCCGCTGCGCCGGGTCGCCGTGTACTGCGGCGCGAACCGCGGCGCCCGGCCCGCGTACCCGGAGGCAGCCGCGGCCCTTGGCCGGCTCCTGGCGCAACGCGGCATCGGCGTCGTCTTCGGGGGCGGGCAGGTGGGGCTGATGGGCGCGCTCGCCGACGCCGCCCTCGCCGCGGGCGGCGACGTCATCGGGGTGATCCCGGAGTCGCTGCGGCTGCGCGAGCTGGCCCACCCGGCCGTCACCCGCATGCACGTCGTCGCCGGCATGCACGAGCGCAAAGCGCTCATCGCGGACCTGTCGGACGCCTTCATCGCCCTCCCTGGCGGCCTCGGCACCCTGGACGAACTGTTCGAGGTCCTCACCTGGACCCAGCTTGGGCATCACGCGAAACCGTGCGGGCTCCTGGACGTGTTGGACTACTGGGCGCCGCTCGTGGCGCTGCTCGATCACGCGGCCGCCGAGGGGTTTCTGCGTGCCGAGCACCGGGAGCTGCTGTTCGTCGAGACCGATCCGTCGCGCCTGCTCGACCGCTTCGCCGCCGCGGCCGCGGCCGTACCGGCCGCGGGCGCCCCGCCCGATCTCCGCTGAGAGGCCCGCATGCCGTCACGTCCGTCCGCCGCCGTCCTCGCCGCGCTGCTCCTCGGTGTCCGCGCCCCCCTCGCGGCACAGGACACGACCACCCCATTCGAGTGCAGCGAGGTCATGGTCCCGATGCGCGACGGCGTCCGCCTCCAGACGACGATCGTGCGAGCCCAGGGGGCCGCAACGCCCCTGCCCTTCCTCCTCCAGCGCACCCCCTACGGCGTGCTGTCGTGCCCGATCCGCGTCGTCCCAGCGGCATGGCGGGAACTCGTCGCGGACGGCTACGTGTTCGTCTTCCAGAACATCCGCGGACGCGGCCGCTCCGAAGGGGAATTCGTGATGAACCGCCCGCTGCGGCCGTCGGCGGACGCCCCCGGCACGGATGAGGCGACCGACGCGTACGACCTGATCGCGTGGCTCCTGGTCAACGTGCCCGGCCACAACGGGCGCGTCGGGGTGATGGGCATCTCGTACCCGGGCTGGCTCGCCGAGGTGCCGCTCGCCGATCCGCACCCGGCCCTGAGGGCCGTGTCCCCGCAGGCGCCGATGACCGACACGTGGATGGGGGACGACTTCTTCCACCAGGGTGCGTTCCGCATGCAGTTCGGGTTCGGCTATGGCTGGGGGATGGAAGCGCCGATGGTGGGCCTCGGCCCTCTCCCGATGGACCGGTGGGATGCGTACGACTACTTCCTCCAGTTCCCCACCCTGCGCGACCTGGCCG
>CAYLJK010000023.1:9322-12233 GCA_964383975.1 uncultured Gemmatimonadales bacterium
TGATCTCCCCGTGACCGACGGCGGTTCGACCACGTCGGTTCGCGGGAGCGGATCGGGCCGGTCCTCACGGGAGCACGGATCGGGCCGGTCCTCACGAGAGCACGGATCGACCTCACCCGAAGCGACGGCCGAGCGGACGGGGGCGATGCGCCTGCCCACCTGGCAGCGCTTCGTGGCGCACCCGGCGTACGACTCCGTCTGGCAGGCGCGCGCGTTCCAGCGCGGCATCACGCGCGTGGCCGTCCCGACGCTGACCGTCGGCGGCTGGTGGGACCAGGAAGATCTGTTCGGTCCCCTGGCGACGTATGCGGCGCTCGAGCGGTTCGACACGGCCGGCGCGAACCGGATCGTCATGGGGCCGTGGTTCCACGGCCAGTGGGGGCAGCCTGGCGGCGACTCTCTCGGCAACCTGCGCTTCGGCCAGGCGACGGCCGACTCCTTCCGCATCGCCGTGCAGGCGCCCTGGTTCCGCTGGTGGCTGCATGAGCGTGGTGACGGGGCCTTCCCCGACTCGCTCGTCTTCGATGCCGGCACGAACGCCTGGCGGCGGTTCGACCACTGGCCGCCGCGCGAGGCCGTGACCCGGCGCCTCTACCTGCGGGAGGGCGGCGCGCTCTCCTTCGAGCCGCCGACGGCCGCCGCCGGCTCCGACCAGTACGTCTCGGACCCCCGGTCGCCGGTGCCGTACCGCCCGCGCCCGATCACCAACGCGGGGTGGCGGACGTGGATGACGGAGGACCAGCGCTTCGTACACGGGCGCCCCGACGTGCTGTCGTGGCAGACCGATGTGCTCACCGAGGACGTGACCATCGCCGGCGACATCGTCGCGCACCTGTTCGCCTCGACCACCGGAAGCGATGCCGACTGGGTCGTCAAGCTCATCGACGTGTACCCCGACAGCGCCGCGCGGGCGGTGATGCGCGGCTACCAGCTCATGGTGGCGGGCGACGTCCTGCGCGGGCGCTACCGGCGCTCCTTCGAGCGGCCGGAGCGGATCGCCCCCGGCGCCGTGCTGACGTACACCGTGGACCTGCATCAGCAGGCGTACACCTTCCGGCGCGGCCACCGCATCATGGTCCAGGTGCAGAGCACGTGGTTCCCGCTCTACGACCGCAACCCGCAGACGTGGGTGCCGAACATCTTCGAGGCCGGCCCCGACGCGTTCCGCGCCCAGACGCACCGCGTGTTCCGCACGGCCCGGCAGCCCTCGCACCTGGCGCTGCACGTGCTCACGCACTGAACGACCGTCCGACCCGCTGACCGGGGCGCACGTTGCGCCCTCGGGCTTCGGCCCGCGAGCTTCCGTGCACCTGACCCGCCGCGCGGCGCGGGTGGCGCCGCTCCACGGCCGGTCGTTCCCTCGCCGCGATGTGCCATGGACCTCGTCCAGCTGCTCGATACCCAGCGTGACGCCATTCTCGCCGACGCCGCCGATGCCCTCGCCGCGGCGCGGCTGACCCACTACGACTCCCTCGACGCGAACCGCCGGCGCCTGCGGCGTCTCTACGACCTGGCGCTGCGGAGCGTGAGCGACCGCGACCTTGTGCCGATGGTGGACTACGCGGCGGCGCTGGCCCGCGAGCGCTTCGAGGCAGGCTTCGACCTCCAGGAGGTGCACACCGCCTTCAACGTGCTCGAGGAGGCGATCTGGAAGGCGATCGCGGCGCGGATCCCGCCCGCGGGATTCCCGGAGGCGTTCGGCCTCGCGAGCACCGTGCTCGGCGCGGGCAAGCAGACCCTGGCTTGCGAGTACGTCTCGCTGGCGAGCCGGACGAAGGTGCGGTCGCTGGACCTGTCGAGGCTCTTCCAGGGCGCCTGAGACTACCGGCGGGCGGCGTCCAGCAGCTCGGCCACGCGGCGGCGCAGGTCGTCGCCACGGAACGGTTTGTGCAGGAGGGGGAAGGCGTCGTGCTGGTGCGCCGTGGTACCGGCGTTCCCGCCCGGGCTCTCGCCGTGGCCGGTCATGAGCAGCACGGGAAGGCGCGGCCGCTCCCGGCGGACCAGGACGGCCAGATCGCGGCCGCTCATGTCCGGCAGGCCCACGTCCGCCAGCAGCAGGTCAGTCCGCGCGCCCGCGCCCGCGAGGGCCCGGAGGGCCTCCGCCCCGGTGGCGACCGCGAGCACCCGGCAGCCGGTGCGCTCGAGAAGGGTCTGGATGACCTCCCGCGACTGCGGGTCGTCCTCCACGACGAGCACCGTTCCGGTCGCGGCGCCGGATCCCGGTCGCGATGGCGGCTCGGCCTCCAGGGGCCCGTTCCCGGACGCGGGCCACCACACCGTGAAGCAGGTGCCGGCGCCAGGCACCGATTTCACCGCAATGCGCCCGCCGTGATGCGTCACGACACCGTGGACCATCGCGAGCCCGAGCCCCGTCCCCTGCCCGCGCGGCTTCGTCGTGTAGAACGGCTCGAAGACGCGTTCGAGCGTCGCCTCGTCCATCCCGTGGCCGGTATCCTCCACGCGGAGCACGGCGGCGGGCGCTCCGCTCTCCGGCATGACACCGTCCGTCACCTCGATCTCGAGCACGCCCCCGGACGGCATCGCGTCGCGCGCGTTGGCCGCGAGGTTCAGCAGCACCTGCTCGACCTGACCCGGGTCCGCCATGATGCGGCCCGCCGCCGGGAGGGCGACGCGCAGCGTGCACCGCTCGCCGATCAGGCGCCGCAGCAGCGGCTCCACCTCGCGGACCGCCTGCGCCAGTTCCATCGGGCGCGGCTGGGCGACGTCCCGCCGGGCGAAGGTGAGCAGGCGCCGGGTGAGCGCCGCGCCGCGCTGCTGGGCGCGGAGGACCTGCTGCGCCAGCTCGCGCTGCTCTCCCGTCAGTTCCTCCGCCAGCATCTCACCCGCCGCGCCGATGGCCATGAGCATGTTGTTGAAGTCGTGAGCGACTCCGCCGGCCAGGCGCCCCAGC
>CAYLJK010000024.1:0-2786 GCA_964383975.1 uncultured Gemmatimonadales bacterium
GGAACGCGCGCTGCATGGCCGTCTCGTGCAGGTGATGCCGTCGCTCCTGGCCGGTCTCCCGGTCCCGGTAGGTCCGGTGCGCCGGGAAGACCCACTGCCACGGCCACTCGCGGCCCGCATTGGGGAGCTTGCGGTCCAGCGCCTCCGGCAACGCGACCCAGCCGCCGCCGGTGGCGACGTCCCGGTCGTGCCGGACCCGACCGGCGGCCAACTGCTGCTCCAACCGCTCGAGGGCGAGCTGGGGCAGGACGGTCACCCGGTCCACGCCGCCCTTGCCCCGCCGCACCCAGATCTCCTTCCGGCCCAGATCGAGGTCCTTCACCCGCAGGGTGAGACACTCGAGGAGCCGCAGACCGGCCCCATACAGGAGCGCCGCGACCAGCCACTTCTCCCCGCTCAGGCACCGCAGCACCCCCTGCACCTCGGCCCGCGTGAGCACGACCGGCTTGCGGACAGGGTACCGCATCCGCGGGACCAGCGGCCCCGTCCGCACCGGTCGCTGGAGGACATCCCGATACAGGAAGAGCAGGGCAGCGTGTGCCTGCGCCTGCGTGGAAACGCTCACGCGGCCCCGCTCCACCAGGTCCCCCAAGTACTGGAGCACGGCCTCCTCCTCCAGTTCCTCCGGATGACGCAAGCCATGGAATCGCAGGAAGCGGCGAATCCAGAGCCGGTACGCCCGCTCCGTCCGCCGGCTCAGGTGTCGCAGGCGCGCCACCTCGCGCGCTCGCTGGAGCAGCTTCATACGGAGACGATGAGCGGCGAGCAGCAGGCATACATAACCGAACAACACGCAGCGGGTGGCGCTTTTCACGCCGCCCACGGCACCCGCCACCCGAGGCGCCCGCACCCGCCGTCAGGCGGTTGCCGGCCTCCACCCTCGGCGCCGGCCCCGCGCCGTCAGACGGTCGCCGCCGTCCGGTCCTCCACGCCGCTCTCCCGCAACGCCGCCTGCGCCGCCGCCAGCCGCGCGATCGGCACCCGGAACGGCGAGCAGGAGACGTAGTTCATCCCCACCGTGTGACAGAACGCCACGCTTGACGGCTCACCGCCATGCTCACCGCAGATCCCCACCTTGAGGTCGCTCCGCCTCCCGCGGCCCAGCTCGATCCCCAGCCGCACCAGCTTCCCCACGCCCCGCTGGTCCAGCACCTGGAACGGGTCGTGCGGCCAGATCTTCGCCTGGAGATACTGCGGCAGGAACTTCCCCGCGTCGTCGCGGGAGAGGCCGTAGGTCGTCTGCGTCAGGTCGTTCGTCCCGTACGAGAAGAACTCGGCCACCTCCGCGATCTCGTCCGCCGTCAGCGCCGCGCGCGGCAGCTCGATCATCGTCCCGACGAGGTAGGGCACCTCGCGCTTCGCCTTCGCGAACACCGCCGTCGCGGTGCGCCGCACGAGGTCCACCTGATGCCGCAGCTCCGACACGTCCGCCACCAGCGGCACCATCACCTCGGGGATCGGCTGCTTCCCCTTCGCGGCCAGCGCCAGCGCCGCCTCGAAGATCGCCCGCGCCTGCATCTCGGTGATCTCGGGGTAGGTGATCCCCAGCCGGCACCCGCGGTGCCCCAGCATCGGGTTCTGCTCCTTCAGCGTCTCCACGATGTCGGCCAGGCGCCTCGGACTCACCCCCATGTCCGCCGCCAGCGACTCGACCTGCTCCGCCTCGTGCGGGAGGAACTCATGGAGCGGCGGGTCCAGCAGCCGGATCGTCACCGGCAGGCCGTCCATCGCTTCCAGGATCCCCTCGAAGTCCGACCGCTGCATCGGCAACAGGTGCGCCAGCGCCTCGCGCCGCCCCTTGGCGTCCCGCGCCAGGATCATCTTGCGCATCCACTCGATGCGGTCCGCCTCGAAGAACATGTGCTCGGTCCGGCACAGGCCGATCCCCTGGGCCCCGAAACCGCGCGCCCGCGCCGCATCGCCCGGCGTGTCGGCGTTGGCCCGCACGCCGAGCCGCCGGAACTCGTCCGCCCACGACATGAACGTCTCGAAATGCCCCGTCATCGAGGGCGGCACGAGCCGCACCTGGCCCTCGATGACCCGCCCCGTCGTCCCGTCGAGGGTCACCCAGGTGCCGCGCGGCAGCACCCTGCCGTCCACGTGCATCTCGGCCTTCTCGACGTCCACCAGCACCGCCGTCGCCCCCACGACGCAGCACTTCCCCATGCCGCGCGCCACCACGGCCGCATGCGACGTCATCCCGCCGCGGGAGGTGAGGATGCCCTTCGCCGCGTGCATCCCCTGGATGTCCTCCGGACTCGTCTCCGGGCGCACCAGGATGACGGCCTTCCCCTCGCCGGCCCACGCCTTCGCCTCGGCGGCGTCGAAGACCACCTGCCCGCACGCCGCGCCCGGCGAGGCCGGCAGCCCCGTCGCCAGCACGGTGCACGACGCCTTCGGGTCCACCATCGGGTGCATCAGCTGCTCGACGGCGTCCGGCGCCACCCGCTGGAGCGCCTCCTCCTTCGAGATGACGCCCTCCTCGACCATCTCGACGGCGATGCGCACCGCCGCCGAGCCGGTCCGCTTCCCGGTCCGGGTCTGGAGCAGGAACAGGGTGCCGCGCTCGACGGTGAACTCGAGGTCCTGCATGTCGCGGTAGTGCCGCTCCAGCCGGTCCTTGGTCGCCAGCAGCTGCCGGTACGCCTCGGGGAAGACCTGCGCCATCTTCCCGATCAGCTCCGGCGTGCGGATACCGGCCACCACGTCCTCGCCCTGCGCGTTCACCAGAAACTCGCCGTAGAACTCCCGGTCCCCGGTGCTCGGGTTGCGCGTGAACGCGACGC
>CAYLJK010000024.1:2796-5026 GCA_964383975.1 uncultured Gemmatimonadales bacterium
GAGTGCTCGCCGAGATTGCCGAACACCATCGCCATCACGTTCACCGCCGTGCCGACGTTGTCCGGCACCTTGTTGAGGAGCCGGTACGCCACGGCGCGCTCGCCGAGCCAGGACCGCCACACCGCCTCGATGGCGCCCCACAGCTGCGACTCGGGCTCCTCGGGGAACGCCTGACCGGTGCGCTCCCGCACGGCGGTCTTGTACTCGCCCACCAGCGCCTGCATGTGCTGCGGCGGCAGGTCGATGTCGCGGGTCACCCGCGCCTGCCGTTTCCGCGCCTCCAGCAGGGGCTCGAACGGGCTCTTCGCCCCCTTGAGCCCCATGACCACGTCGCCGTACATCTGCACGAACCGCCGGTACGCGTCCCACGCGAACGCCGGGTTCCCGGTCTCGCGCGCCAGCGCCTCGGCGACGGCGTCGTTCATCCCGAGGTTGAGGATGGTGTCCATCATCCCGGGCATGGACATCGGGGCGCCCGACCGCACCGACAGCAGCAGCGGCCGCTCCGTCGCGCCGAAGCGCCGGGCCATGACCTCCTCGACGCGCCGCAGGCCCTCGGCCACCTCGTCCCGCAGGTCCGGCGGGTAGCGGCGGGTCTGGATGTACTCGATGCACAGCTCGGTGGAGATCGTGAACCCCGGCGGCACCGGGATCCCCAGGTTGGTCATCTCGGCGAGCCCCGCGCCCTTGCCGCCGAGCACGTTGCGCATGGCCGCGGTGCCGTCCGCGTGGCCGGCACCGAAGAAGTACACGAAACGGGACACGGTTACCTCGGCGTGCGAGCCGGCTCCTCGTCGTAGCGCAGCTTCGCGGCGCCGACGGGGAGCGCGGTGGGATACTGGTTGGAAAAGCAGGCGTGACAGAAGCGGCCCGGGTCGCCGGCGCTCGCGTGCAGCATCCCCTCGAGCGAGACGTAGCCGAGCGTGTCCACGTCGAGGTAGCGCCGGATCTCCTCCACCGAGTGGGTGGCGGCGATCAGCTCCTCGCGCGTGGGTGTGTCGATCCCGTAGTAGCAGGGACCGACGGTCGGGGGCGAGGCGACGCGGAAGTGCACCTGCCGCGCCCCCGCCTGGCGGAGCATGCTGACCAAGCCGCGGCTCGTGGTCCCCCGGACGATCGAATCGTCCACGATGACCACGCTCTTGCCCGCGATGATCTCTCGCACCGCGTTGTACTTGATCTTGACCTTCGCGTCGCGTCCCGACTGCACGGGATGGATGAACGTCCGGCCGACGTAGTGGTTGCGGATGAGCGCATGCTCCAGCCGGATGCCCGACTCCTCGCTGTAGCCGAGCGCCGCCGCGTTGGAGGAGTCCGGGACGGAGAAGACGCAGTCGGCCCCCGGCGCCGGATGCTCGCGCGCCAGCCGGCGCCCGAGGTTGCGGCGGAACTGGTCCACGCTCTCGCCGAACACGATCGAGTCGGGGCGCGAGAAGTACACCAGCTCAAAGACGCAGCGCGTGAGCGGTTTCGGGGGCAGCGGCTCCAGGTACGCGATGCGCTCGCCCTCGATGCGCACCACGGTGCCGGGATCCAGCTCGCAGCAGTGGCGCGCGCCGACGATGTCGAGGGCGCAGCTCTCCGAGGCAACGACCGGCGCGTTCCCGACCTTGCCGAGGACCAGCGGGCGGAAGCCGCGCGGGTCCACCACGGCGTAGAGCACGCGGCCCACCGTGATGAGCAGCGAGTACGCCCCCTCCAGCCGCAGCAGCGCCTCGCGCAGCTCCTCGTCCGGCGCCTCCGCGGCCGACCGGGCGACGAGGTGCACGATCGCCTCCGTATCCATGGTGGACTGGAAGAGGCTCCCGGCCTGCACCAGGTCGCGGCGCAGCTCGTCGTGGTTGGTCAGGTTCCCGTTGTGCGCGACCGCGAGCGCGCCCTTGCGGTAGCGCACCAGGATCGGCTGCGTGTTGGTGAGGACGCTGGAGCCGGCCGTGCTGTAGCGGGTGTGGCCGATGGCCGTGTCCCCCTCGAGGCTGCGGATGACGTCCTCGGAGAAGATGTCGGATACGAGCCCCATCCCGCGGTGGGTCCGCGCCACGCCGGCATCGTCCACCGTGACGATGCCGGCGGATTCCTGGCCCCGGTGCTGGAGCGCGTAGAGCCCCAGGTAGGTGAGGCGCGCCGCCTCGGGGTGGCTCGAGATGCCGAAGATGCCGCACATCGGGCTACGCCCCCGCCGCCATCGCGGCCGGGACCTCCATCCGCCGCGGAATGGCCCGCTCGTACA
>CAYLJK010000024.1:5036-9407 GCA_964383975.1 uncultured Gemmatimonadales bacterium
ACCTCCCGCAGCCGCTCCACCGGCCGCTCGACGACGCCCGCGGAGCTCCGGATGCGCACCGGGGCGCCCGGTGCGCCCACGGCGCCGACGACCGCGGCCGGCACGCCGTGCTCCCGCGCCAGCGCCAGCAGCGCCGGCACGTCGCCCGGCGCCGCGCTCACCACCGCGCGGCCCTGGTCCTCGCCGAAGAGCAGCCCGGCCGCGTCCACACCCGGCGCGTACGACGCCAGGTCCGCGTCGAAGCCCACGGGCTCCGCCGCCGCGAACGCCGACTCGCACAGCGCCACCGCGAGCCCGCCGTCCGACACGTCGTGCGCCGAGGCGAGGAGACCGCGCGCGGCCGCGGCCACGAGCAGCTCCACCAGCGCCCGCTCGGCCGCGAGGTCCACGCGCGGCGGCGCGCCGAAGGTGTCGCCCGTGACGGCGCTGAGCGCCTGCGAGCCCCCCAGCTCGCCGCGCGTCGCGCCGAGCACGACGATGGCGTCGCCCGCCGACCGGAAGCCCGCGGCGACCCGCCGGTTCACGTCATCCAGCACGCCGACCATCCCGATCATCGGCGTCGGCAGGACGGGCCCGCTGGGGCTCTCGTTGTAGAGCGAGACGTTGCCGCCCGTCACGGGGGTGCCCAGCGCGCGGCACGCCTCCGCCATCCCGCGGCACGCCTCGCGGAACTGGAAGAAGATCTCCGGCCTGTCCGGGTTGCCGAAGTTCAGGCAGTTGGTGATGGCCAGCGGCCGGGCCCCCGTCACGGCGATGTTCCGCGCCGCCTCGGCCACCGCGGCCTTGCCCCCCTCGTAGGGCTCGAGCCAGACGTAGCGCGCCGTGCAACCGCTGGTCAGCGCGATGCCGCGCGGCGTGCCGCGCACTCGCAGGACGGCGGCATCGCCGCCCGGGCCGAGGACGGTGCTCGCCTGCACGCTCTGGTCGTACTGCTGATAAACCCAGCGCTTCGAGGCCACCGTGGGCCGGTCGAGCACCCGCTCCAGCAGCCCGGCGAGGTCGCCGGCCGGTAGGGCGGGGACGGGCCGCTCACGCCGCGCCCGCGCCTCGGGCGACTCGACCGCGTCGGGGTGGTAGATCGGAACCCCCTCGACGAGCTGGACGCCGGGGATCTCCGCCACCACCTCGTCCCCCCAGCGCACCCGGTACATCCCGTCGCCCGTGACGCGGCCGATGACGCACGCCGTCAACTCCCACTTCTCGGCGATGGCGATGACCTCGTGCTCGCGGCCCTGGTGCGCCACGGCGAGCATCCGCTCCTGCGACTCCGAGAGCAGCACCTCGTAGGGAGTCATCCCCGTCTCGCGCATCGGCACCGCGCGCGCGTCGAGCTCCACGCCGACGCCGCCGCGCGCCGCCATCTCGGCGGAGGACGAGGTCAGGCCGGCGGCGCCCATGTCCTGGATGGCCACCACGGCGCCGGAGGCGATCAGCTCCAGCGTCGCCTCGATGAGCAGCTTCTCCGTGAACGGGTCCCCGACCTGCACCTGCGGCCGCCGCGCCTCGCTCTTCGCCGACAGCTCCTCGGAGGCGAACGACGCCCCGTGGATGCCGTCCCGCCCGGTGCGGGCGCCGATGTACACGATGGGGTTGCCGGGCCCGGCCGCCGTCGCGCGGATCAGCTCCTCCTCCCGCAGCAGCCCGACCGCCATCGCGTTGACGAGGCAGTTCCCCTCGTACGCCGGCTCGAACGCCACGTCCCCCGCCACGGTGGGGACGCCCACGCAGTTGCCGTAGTCGCCGATGCCCCTCACCACGCCGCCGAAGAGGTAGCGCTGGCGCGGCAGGTCGAGCGAACCGAAGCGCAGGGAGTCGAGCGAGGCGATGGGGCGTGCCCCCATGGTGAAGATGTCGCGCAGGATGCCGCCAACGCCGGTGGCCGCGCCCTGGTACGGCTCGACCGCCGACGGGTGGTTGTGCGATTCCATCTTGAAGGCCACCGCCCAGCCGTCGCCGATGCGCACGACGCCGGCGTTCTCCCCGGGCCCCTGGAGCACCTGCGGTCCCTGCGTGGGCAGGGTGCGCAGGACCGGCTTGCTGTGCTTGTACGAGCAGTGCTCGCTCCACAGCGCGGAGAAGATCCCCAGCTCGCACCAGGTGGGCGCGCGCCCCAGGACCGCCAGGATCGCCGCGTACTCGCGGTCGTTCAAGCCGTGCTGGCGGACCAGCGCCGGCGTGATGGCGGGGTCGCCGGGGCGCGGGCGGGCCGTCACAGGATGTCCTGCCCCCGCCTCTTCTGGCCGGTGAGGGTGCCGAAGAGGTCGGTGATGAAGCCGCCGCCCTCCTTGAGCTCCGCCTCGATGACGCGGCGCGCCTCGCCGGCGTCGAACCAGACGCCCCGGCACTCGGGGCAGCGGTCGATCTCGACGCCGCGGTAGGTCGTGGACTCGAGCTTCGCGGCGCACTTGGGGCACCGCAGGTGCGTCAGCTTCCTCAACTGCTCGCGCTCGGCGGCCGCCTGCTGCGCCGCCGCTTCGGCCTTGCGCCTCGCGATGCGCTCCTGCTCCAGGCGGTGGAAGTACTCCTCCTCGTTCTCGCTCGGCTTCTTCGGGGTCATGGGTAAGGGGTCGGAGGGTTGACGCGGACGCCGGTCACGGCGCCCGCCGGGGTGGCAGCCGCCGCACGGCGCGGCGGGGTGAACGCGGGAAGCCGGCCGATCGGCGAGCTGGAGACGCCGGTGTACGCGCGGCCCGGTGCGCGGACGATGGCGTCCACGACCTGGCCGCCCTGGAGGATGACGAGGTCGTAGGTGCGCGGGTCGTCCTGGCGCCCGTTGCGATAGAAGAGATAGCTCCAGTCGCCGGAACGCCGCGCCACGACCGGCTCGCCCCAGCGCTCGATGACCTGCGCCTCGGTCATGCCGGGGCTGATAGGGACATCGGACTGCTGGGCCCGGAGCGCAGGCGCCGCGAGGCCCAGGAGGGCGGCGGCGAGGAGGGCCGCGCGGGCCCTCATGCGGCGGCGGCCGCCCCCGCGGCCAGGTTGAACATCGCCGCGCCGTCGGTCGAACCGAGGAGCGCCTCCACCGCGCGCTCGGGGTGGGGCATCATGCCCACGACGTTCCCGCCCTCGTTCGCGATCCCCGCGATGTCGCGCGTCGCGCCGTTGGGGTTCACGCCGGCGTAGCGGAAGACGATGCGCCCCTCGCGCTCCAGCCGGTCGAGCGTCGCCGGGTCGGCGACGTAGCGGCCGTCGCCGTGGGCCACCGGCATCACCAGGCGCTGGCCGCGCGCGTAGCGGGCCGTCCACGGGGTCGCGGTGCTCTCGACCCGGAGGGTCACCGGCCGGCAGACGAACTGGAGGTGCGCGTTGCGCACCAACTGGCCGGGGAGCAGGTGCGCTTCACACAGGATCTGGAAGCCGTTGCAGATGCCGAGGACCGGGCGGCCGGCGTGGGCGTGGCGAGCCACCGCCTGCATCACCGGGGAGAACCGCGCGATGGCGCCCGGCCGCAGGTAGTCGCCGTAGGAGAAGCCCCCCGGCAGGATGACCGCGTCGGCGCCGCCGAGGTCCGTCGAGCGGTGCCAGACGAAGTCCGCGCGGTGGCCGGCAAGCCGGGCCGCGTGCAGCGCGTCGGCGTCGCAGTTCGACCCGGGGAACCGAACGACGGCGACCTTCACGCGGCGGCCTCCACGGCGTCCACGACGTAGTCCTCCGTGACCGGGTTGGCGAGCAGCCGCTCGCACATCTCGCGCACGCGGCCGCGCACCTCGTCGGCGCTCGCGCCGCTGAGGCGGATCTCCAGCTCGCGCCCGACGTGCACCGCCTCGATCCCGGCGAAGCCGAGCGCGCAAAGCGCGGACGCGACCGCCTGACCCTGGGGGTCGAGGAGGCCGGCGCGCGGCATGACGCGGATACGGGCGATGAACGTCACGGCGCCCCTCCGGTGCGGCGGCGCGGCCGGCGGACCCGGAAGGGGAGGAGCGCCGGCCGCGCGTCGTCCACCGGGCGGCCGGACGACTCCTCGTCGTCGTGGAGCGGGTCCCGCTCGGGGAGCCGGTCGAGGAAACCGTACACCGCCGCGCGGCCGAGGCCGAAGCTCAGGTACGCGATGCCGTAGAGGAAGAAGAAGTAGCGCGGGACGTAGACCATCCCCGCCAGCGCGCCGAGAGAGTACGCGATCCCGAACCGGCCGCGCCAGTCCCGCCAGCCGACCTTCGGCCAGATGGGATAGGGGACGTGGCTCACCATCAACAGCGCCATGCCGAGCATCAGCACCGCGAGCCCGCGGTTCCACGGAAGCAGGCCGGCGAGGTAGTGCTGGAAGAGCGGCGTCTGGGAGAACGGGTACCAGGTGGCGAGCGTCATCCCCGCCGCCGGGGAGGGGAGGCCGAAGAACTGCGACTTGGCGTGCCCCGCCTGCTCGATGTT
>CAYLJK010000024.1:9417-12186 GCA_964383975.1 uncultured Gemmatimonadales bacterium
GGGCGAAGAGGAAACTGATGACCCACGCCCAGTCGCCGCTGCTGCGGAAGGTGTGGAAGTAGACGAGCAGCCCGGGGGCGACGCCGAACGAGACGGCGTCCACGAGCGAGTCCATCTCGGCGCCGAACTGCGTGCCGGTGCGGCTGATCCGGGCGACGCGGCCGTCCAGGGTGTCCAGGATGCCGGCGAAGACGATGTACCACGCGGCGTGGACGAAGTTGCCGCGCGACGCCTCCACGATGGCCCAGATACCGAAGAAGAGGTTTCCCGCGGTGAACGCGCCGGGGAGGATGATGATCGCGCGGCGCATGCCGTGCCGGCCGGGAGCGGTCATGTCGGGTACTCCGCGAGCACCGTCCGTCCGGCGCGCACCTTGCGGCCCTCGGCCACCATGACGTGCACCGACGGATCCAGGAAGACGTCCACGCGCGAACCGAAGCGGATCATGCCGAGGCGCTCCCCCTGCCGCGCCGTGTCGCCCGGGTTGCCGTCGGTGACGATGCGGCGCGCGACCAGGCCGGCGATCTGGCGGACCAGCACCGGGCCGCGCGGCCCGCGGATGCCCACCGACGCCTGCTCGTTGACGAGCGACGCCTTCTCCCGGCTGGCGACCAGGAACTCGCCGGGGTTGTAGTGCACGATCTCGATCTCGCCGGACACCGGGTACCGGTTGACGTGCACGTCGAAGACGTTCATGAAGATCGCGATGCGCGTCGCCCGGCGGTGAAGATACATGGTCTCCTCCACCTCGGCGACGGAGATCACGCGGCCGTCGGCGGGGGCGATGACCAGCCGGTCGCCGCGCGGCCCGTCGCGCACCGGGTCACGGAAGAAGACGAACAGCCAGAGGATGACCGGCACCCACAGGACGGGGAGCAGGGCGGTCGGACCCGGCCACGCGTACCAGAGGAGCAGCAGCGCCGCCTCGACGCCGGCGCCGATGGCGATGAAGGGCCAGCCCTCGGGGGCGATCCGCATCAGCCCACCTCCAGGTCGCGCCCGGTGAGCCGCCGGAAGATCTCGCGGTAGCGGCCGGTCGTGGAGCGGACGACCTCGGCGGGGAGCGGCGGGGGCGGCGGCTCGCCGTCCCACGTCCCCGCCTTCCGCAGGCCGTCCAGGTAGTCGCGCACCGGCTGCTTGTCGAAGCTCGGCTGCGGTCCCCCGGGACGGTAGCGGTCGGCCGGCCAGAACCGCGAGGAATCCGGGGTCAGCACCTCGTCGATGAGCAGCAGGCGTCCCGTCGGGTCGAGCCCGAACTCGAACTTCGTGTCGGCGATTATGATGCCGCGGCCGGCGGCGACGCGCTGCGCCTCGGCGTAGAGGGCGAGCGAGCGGTCCTTCAACTCGCGCGCCAGCGCCGCGCCGAGCGCCTCGACCACGCGCGCGAAGGGGACGTTCTCGTCGTGGCCCACGTCGGCCTTCGTCGCCGGCGAGAAGACCGGTGGGTCGAACCGGTCCGACTCGCGGAGATCGGCCGGGAGCGGTTCGCCCGCCAGCGTCCCCGAGGCGCGGTACTCCTTCCACGCCGAGCCGCTGAGGTAGCCGCGCACGACGCACTCGAAGAGCACCGGCTCGGTGCGCGTGCACAGCATCGCGCGGCCGGCGAGGGCGGCACGGTGCGGCGCCAGGGCGGGGACCCGGCGGACGATCTCGTCGGCGTCGGCGCTGAGGCAGTGGTGCGGCGCGGCGGCCGCGAGTGTCCGGAACCAGAAGGCGCTGATCTGCGTCAGCACCGCGCCCTTGTCCGGCACGCCTTCCGCCATCACGACGTCGAACGCGCTGATGCGGTCGCTCGCGACGAGCAGCAGCCGGTCGGCGTCCACGGCGTACACCTCGCGGACCTTGCCGCGGCGCACGAGGGGAAGGGGGAGCAGCGCGGCGGCGGCGGTCATATGCGCACCTCGGCGGGCGGCGCCTCAGGGAGCCGCGCCAGCAGGGGGTCCACGACGTCGTGCAGGAACTCGTCCACCTGTTCCGGGGCCCGGCCCACGTAGTGGCGCGGGTCCAGGTCCCTCGCGATCTCGGCGATGGGCGCGGCGGCGAACGCCGGGTCCGACGCGAGCCGGTGCAGCAGGTCGTTCGGCGCGCCCTCCTCGGCGATCGCGGTCGCGACGGCGAGGCTGTGGCGGCGGATCACCTCGTGCAGCGCCTGCCGGTCGCCGCCCGCCTGCACCCCGGCCATCAGGCAGCGCTCGGTGACCATGAACGGCAGCTCGTCCTGGACCCGACGCCGGATGACCGCCTCGCGCACCTCCAGCCCGCGCACCACCTCGTGCGCGAGGATCAGCAGGGCGTCCACCGCGAGGAACGCCTCCGGGAGGACGATGCGCCGGTTGGCGCTGTCGTCCAGCGTGCGTTCGAACCACTGCTGCGCGGCCGTCTCCGCCGCGTCGGCGGGGAGGTGCATCACGTAGCGGGCCAGGGAGGCGATGCGCTCGCTGCGCATGGGGTTGCGCTTGTAGGCCATCGCGCTGGAGCCGATCTGCTCGCTCCCGAACGGCTCGAGCACCTCGCCGAGGTGCTGAAGGAGGCGCAGGTCGGCGGCCATCTTCGCGGCCGACTGCGCGATGGAGGCGAGGCACTGGAGCACCAGCAGGTCGGTCTTGCGCGCGTACGTCTGGCCGCTCACCGGCGCCAGGCGGTCGAAGCCCATCCGCTCGGCCACCAGCCGGTCGAGCCGCCGCACCTTCGCGTGGTCGCGGCCGAGCAGGTCGAGGAACGAGGCCTGCGTCCCGGTCGTGCCCTTCACGCCGAGAAAGGCGAGGGTGT
>CAYLJK010000025.1:0-12104 GCA_964383975.1 uncultured Gemmatimonadales bacterium
CGCGCGTCCTGCCAGAACCCGACCGCGAGGCCGGCGAGGTAGGCGGCGCCGAGCGCGGTCGTTTCGAGCACCTTCGGCCGCACGACCGGCACGCCCAGCACGTCGGCCTGGAACTGCATCAGCAGGTCGTTCGCCGCCGCGCCGCCGTCCACGCGCAGCTCCTGCGGAACGAGGCCGGCATCAGCCATCATCGCGCCCAGAACCTCGCGGGTCGAGAACGCCATCGCCTCGAGCGCGGCGCGGGCGAGGTGCGCCCTCGTGGTCCCGCGCGTGAGGCCGAAGACGGCGCCGCGCGCCGCCGGCTCCCAGTGCGGCGCGCCCAATCCGGCGAGCGCCGGGACGAAGACCACGCCGCCGCTGTCCGGGAGGGACCGCGCGAGCGCCTCGGTCTCGGCCGCGTTCCGGAGGATGCCGAGCCCGTCGCGCAACCACTGTACTGCCGCGCCGGCGATGAAGACCGAACCCTCGAGGGCGAAGACCGCCTCGCCCCGTGGACCGCAGGCGACCGTCGTGAGCAGGCCGCTCGCGGAGTGGATCCGGCGCTCCCCGGTGTTGAGGAGGAGGAACGCACCCGTCCCGTACGTGTTCTTCGCTGAGCCGGCGGCCGTGCAGCCCTGCCCGAACAGCGCCGCCTGCTGGTCGCCGGCGATGCCGCGGATCGGGATCTCGTGCCCGAACCACTCGGCATCGGCGATCCCGAAGTCACCCGCTGACGGTCGCACGTCCGGGAGGATCTCCGGCGGTACGTCGAACAGCCGCAGCAGTTCCTCGTCCCACGCGTGCGCCTCGATGCCGTAGAGCATGGTTCGCGACGCGTTGGTGGGATCCGTCGCGTGCGTGCGTCCCCTGGTGAGGCAGTGCACGAGCCAGCTGTCCACGGTGCCGAACGCGGCCTCCCTCGGCCGGCCGGTCGCGCGGAGCAGCCATTCCAGCTTGGTCGCGGAGAAGTAGGGGTCCGGAACGAGGCCGGTGCGTTCCCGGACGAGCGCGGCGTCGAGGGCGCGGCAGCGGTCCGCGGTGCGGCGGTCCTGCCAGACGATCGCGTTGTGGAGCGGAACGCCGTTCGCCCGGTCCCACAGCACGGTGGTCTCGCGCTGGTTGGTGATCCCGATGGCCGCGACGTCGCGGCGGCTGACCCGCGCGACGCCGAGCGCCTCGCGCGCCGCCGCGAGCGTCGTCGCCCAGATCAGCTCCGGGTCGTGCTCGACGAGCCCGGGCGCGGGGAAGTGCTGTGGCAGCTCCCGGTAGCTCCGGCCGAGCACCTGGCCGCCGTCGTCGAGCACGAGCGCGCGGGAGCCGGTGGTGCCCTGGTCGAGGGCGAGGAGGAGAGGCATGGGGAGAGAAGAAACAGCACTCCGTGGCCGGAAGCTAGGCGGCGGGCACGGCCGCACAGGCGCACCGGCGCACCGTCGCGCGGTGCGCCGGTGCGCCTGTGCCCGCCACCATCACCCTATCGGCCATCTCCCTGCCTGCGGGAGGCGCCCTGCAGGTACCCCACGATCGCCGTCGCCTGGTCGTTCGTCAGGCCGCGCACCTTCATCCGCTCCATGTTGCGCTCCATGCGCATCACGACCGCCGGCCAGTCGGCGGGCGAGTGCTGCCGCGGGTCGGGGAGGAGGTGGCAGCGGCTGCACATCGCCTGGAAGACGGCGCTGCCCCGCCCCGCCGGCAGCTGCTCGGCGACGGGGAAGGCGTGGGCGATGAGGTAGGTCAGCAGCTGGACCCGGTCGGCCTCGGCCGGCACGCTCACGCCCAGCTCGCCGTGCATCATGTCGATGCGCACCCACATCCGCCGCGCCACGGACGGCCAGTCCTGCGCCGCGTGCGTCGCGGGCGACGGCAGGTTGTGGCACTGGGTGCAGTAGCCGGCGAGCAGTTGCGCGCCGCGGGAGGTCGGATCAGGCAGGCTCTCCGGCGTGAGGCCGGCGGGCGGCAACGCGATCATCGCCGAGGCGACGAGCCGCCGCTGCACATCGGGCGCGAGGCCCGACTGCGACGTGTCCGCGTCGGCCTGCTCCCTTGCCGGTCCCGCCTGCGGCTGACAGGCGGCGAGGGCGATGATGAACGGGGCGAGACGACAGATGCGCATGGCGGCTCCTTGACGGGTGGCCTTCGGACAATTGTTCGAACCGACACGTGACCGTATCGTGAAGCTGTGCTGAAGCCTTCTTCATTCGCGGCGGTGGGATCGGTGGATGCCGGCCGACTCGAATCTGATGTACGCCGCCTCGCCGTTCCCCGCCACCCGCGCTACCAGCCGGCCGCCCTGGAGGCGGCGGAGGCGTTCGTCGCCGAGGAGTTGGCGGCCGCGGGCCTTGCGGTTGAGCGGCAGCCGTTCCGCTGGGACGGCCGCGAGTTCCGCAACGTCGTGGGCACAAAGGCCGGGAGCGACCCGTTGCTGCCGTGGGTCGTCGTCGGCGCGCACTTCGACTCGACGCCCGGCACGCCGGGGGCGGACGACAACGCGAGCGGGGTGGCGGCGATGCTGGAGGCCGCTCGGCTGCTCCGCCACTGGCGGCCGGCCGCCACGGTGCAGTTCGTGGGCTTCAATCTGGAGGAGGTCTATCGGCTCTGGCCGCCGGTGTACCGCATCGGCAGCCGCGCCTACGTCGAGCGCCTGCGGGCCGAGCGGCGGCGCGTCGCGGGGGCGCTGGTGCTGGAGATGGTGGGGTTCGTGGGCCCGCAACGGACGGTCCCGGCCGCGGTCCAACTGGTGAAGCGCATCCCGCGCGACGGGCGGTTCCTCGCAGTGGTGGGCGACGGCGGATCGCGGCCCCTGCTCGAGACGTTCACGCGCGCAGCGGACGGCGTCGTCCCGGTCGTGACGCTCGCGGTGCCGATGCGCGGCTGGGCCGTCCCCGACTGCCGGCGCAGCGACAACGCGCGCTTCTGGGACGCCGGCTACCCGGCCCTCATGCTCACCGACACGGCGGAGCTGCGGAACCCGCACTACCACCAGCCGACGGACACCCCGGAGCGGCTGGACTACGCGTTCATGGCCGGGGTCGTCGGGGCCGTCGTGAAGGCGGTGGTGGAGCTGGGGACCGGGGGCCAGGGGTCGGGGGCCGGGCCGTCGGCAGTGTCCGGAACACTGCCGGGCCGTCAGATCGAGTGACCTTGGGGCGTTGCAGGGTGTAGCTTGAAGTGTCGGGCCACCCCCGGAGGTGCCCATGCGCGTGCTTCGTCTGACCCTGCTGTCCCTGCTCGTCGCCGGCACGCTCGTCGCCCAGGCGCCCCGCCGCTATGCGGATCGCGAGCCGCTGCCGCTCCTGCAGACCGTGACGTTCGACGCGGCCGCGGCGCTCCAGGAGCGCTGGCGCGTCGCGATGGAGCCGCTGATCTTCGGGCGCTTCACCGTGGGGCTGTCGGGCACGTTCACCACGGAGCCGGACCTGGAGTGGCCGCCCCCGTGGCCGATCCCGTTGATGGAGGCGGGTTCGCCGACCATCCCCTGCTACATCGACTACTGCCCGCCCTACCTCGGCGACGCGCCGCGGTACCGGGCGTGGAGCATGAACCTCCATGCCCGCTGGTATCCCGCCGCCCTCTCGCTCGGCGGCGACCGGCAGCGCGTCGGTGTGTACGTCGGGGAGTTCCTGGGCTACCACGAGCGCCGCATCACGTGGCGGCAGACGGCCTACCGGACGCAATACCCGCCGTACACGCCGGTGGACACGGTGATCCCACCGCCGGACACGCTGCCGCAGCCGTACGACCCGTACCCGTACCCGATCCCGGGCTACTCGTGGGTCCAGAAGCTGCGCGGCTGGGAGCCGGGCGCCGAGGCGGGCGTGCGGGTGATGATGGGCCGGCACGTCGTCATTGACGTGGGCGGTTGGTTCCGTCTCGCGACGATCGAGGACCCGCTTTCGACGACGCGCCCCGGGGATGTGGACGCTCGGTTCGTGGCGGCGGTCGGGATCGGCTGGTAGCGCGCCGGGCACCACGTGACGGGGAGCCGGGCCTGCCGCGAACGGCCGTCGAGTGGAGACCGCTACCCCACCTCCGCCAGCCAGCGCCGCTCGAGGAGCACCTTCCCCCAGTGCCACCATCGCCGTGGCACGTACATGCGGATGGCCGGCACCGGCTCCGCGTAGAAGTTCCCTGCCCCGTAGGCCGCAAGCCCGCGCCCGGCTTCGATGAAGCACGCGCCCCAGCCGTCGAAGCGGCGGGTTCCGGCGCGGCCGGCCAGCTCCACAGCCAGATTGTCGGCCACGATCTCCCCCTGCGAGTGGGCGAACACTCCGGCTTTCGGGAGCGGCTTGCCCATGGACAGCGGGATGGTCGTCACGTCGCCGATGGCGAACACACGCGGGACCCGCGTCGCCATGGTGCCACGGTCCACCGGCACCCATCCCGAGGCATCCGTGAGCCCCGCCTCCACCACGACCGATGGGGCGCAGTGCGGTGGCACGGCGAGGAGCACGTCGAAAGGCAGCTCGGCCCCGCCGTCGAAGGCAAGGCGGCGCACGGCCGGATCCACGGCGCGTACGTGGCGGCCGGGGTGGTAGGCGATGTCGCGGGATGCCAGCAGCGGCGCCACGGCGGTCGAGGCGGCGGGACCGGCCGTCGCCATCGGCGCCGCCTCGGCGGCGTGGATCTCGACCGCCACCCGGTGGCGCACGCCGCGGCGGCGCAGCAGGTCGTCGGCGAGCACCGCCATCTCGTAGGGCGCCGCCGGGCACTTGTACGCTGGTGCGGCCGTCAGCACCACGACCCGTCCGCGCTGCACCGCCGCGAGCGCCCCGCGTGCGCGCAGCGCGCCATCCAGCGTGTAGAAGTTGTGGCCCGCTTCGGTGAGGCCGGGGATCCGCTCCGGCGCCAGCTCCGCGCCGAGCGCGACGATGATGGCGTCGCCCGCAACCTCCTGGCCCGCAACGCGCACGCGACGCGCCGCCGGGTCGAGCGCTTCGACGGCGCCGTGGACGACCTCGATGCCGCGGCGCCGCAGCCGATCCAGCGGCCGCTGAATCGCTCCCTCGCTCCGGCGGCCGACGGCGAGCCAGGGCAGCGAGGGCTGGAAGAGGTGCTGGCCGCTCGCGGTCCACCAGCACGACGCGGTCGGTCGCCGGCAGCCGGCGGCGGAGCCGGCGGGCCGCCGCGATGCCGCCGACGCCGCCGCCGAGGACGAGGACCGTGCGCCCGGCCATCAGAACACCAGCACCTGCTCGGCCCAGAGCGTCCAGTCGGTCAGCTCCTCGAGGGTCGAGCGCCGGGCGCCGGCCACGAGCGCGCCCTCGTCGAGCCCGCGCGCATCCATGCACGTCCCGCACACCGCGATGGCGCCGCGGTGCTGGAGGAAGGCCTGGCACATCCGCTCGAGGTTGTACCAGCCCTGCGGAGTCTTCTGTCCGGTGCGGGCGCATGCCGCGGCGTCACCCATCAGGAAGACCCGCACCTCGGTCCCTTCGCGCTTCGCGAGCGCATTGGCGAGGCGCAGTCCGTTGTAGGAGCGCTCGGTGCCGTAGGGCGGGTCGTTCAGGATGAAGAGCGTCTTCATGGTCGGGGCCTTGCGCGGGCGGGGCGCCGGCGCGGTGAGGGGACGCTGGCGCTGACCGGATGACCCGCGCGTCGCCACTCCCGCACGCCGCCGGCGAAGCGCCGCGCGGGGAGGCCGCGCCGGGTCAGGCGCTCCACGGCCTTCACGGCCAGCACGCAGTAGGGACCGCGGCAGTACGCCACGACCTCGCGGCCTCGCGGGATCTCGGCGAGGTGGCGCTCCAGCTCGGCCAGCGGCACCGACCGGGCGCCGGGGATGTGTCCCGCCCGGAACTCGTCGGCCGGTCGGACATCGAGCAGCGCGACGGTGCCGTTGCGCAGGCGCCGGCGCAGCTCGGCGGCGCCCATCGGCTCCAGCGTGCCGGGGGCCCCGAACCACGTGTCCACCAGCCGCTGCACCTCGGCGAGGCGCCGGCGGGCCAGATCCTGGAGCGCCGCGAGACAGTCGGCGACGGCCGGGTCCGCCAGCCGGTAGAGGATGGACGTCCCCGCCCGCCGCGTCTCCACGAGCGACGCCTCCCGGAGCGCCCGCAGGTGGGCGCTCGTGTTCTTGACGGTGAGCCGGGCCTGCCGGGCGAGCAGCTCGACCGGCTTCTCGCCCTGCGCGAGCAAGTCCAGCAGCTCGAGGCGCGGCGCGCTCGCCACCGCGCGCCCGATGCGGGCGAACTGCGCGAACAGGGCGGCCTTGGCGGCGTCGAGACCGGCGGGGACCGTGGCCATATTCCAATAATCGTTAGACTATTGGATGTCCGCAAGGGCCGGCGCCGCCGCCCGGCGAGGCGCCGTCAGGCCGCGCGGACCACACCGCCCGCCCGCCGCAGTTCCGCCCTCCGCCACAGCAGGTAGATGGCCGGAATCACTACCAGCGTGAGGATCGTGGAGCTGACCATGCCGCCGATCATCGGCGCGGCGATCCGCCGCATCACCGTGCCCCCGGCCCCGCTCCCCCACAAGATCGGTAGCAGCCCCGCCATGATCGCCGCCACCGTCATCATCTTCGGCCGCAGGCGCTCCGCGGCGCCTTCGACGATCGCCTCGTGCAGGAGCCGGGGCGTGAGCGACAGGCCCTGCTGCCGGCGGTGCGCGACCGCGAGATCGAGGTAGATCAGCATCACCACGCCGGTCTCGGCGGCCACGCCGAACAGCGCGATGAACCCCACGGCCACGGCGACGCTGAGGTTGTAGTCCAGCGCCCAGAGGAACCACACGCCGCCCACGACCGAGAACGGCAGCGCGAGCAGGACGATGGCCAGGTCGCGGGTGTTCCTGAAGGTCATGTACAGCAGGACGACGATAATCAGCAGCGTCAGCGACACCACGATCTTCAACTTCGCCGCCGCCCGCTCCATGAATTCGTACTGGCCGCTCCAGCGCAGGGTATAGCCGGGGGGCAGCTGCACCATACTGTCCACCATGGCCTTCGCCTCGCGCACGTAGCCGCCGAGGTCGCGGCCCTCCATGTCCACCTGGACCCAGGACGTGAGGAACGCGTCCTCGGTCTTGACCAGCATCGGTGCGTTGACGAGGCCGATGCTGGCGAGCTGCCCGAGCGGGACCTGGGCGATGCGCCCGCCGCCCATGCCGCCGGCGGGGCCGGCCATGGCGTCCCCACCGGTCCCGCCGCCGCCCATGACACCGCCGGGCCCTGCGGCCGGGATGCCCCCTTCCCCGCCGGCGGAGCCGAGAGCGACCGGGATCAGCACGCGGCGCAGGGCGTCCGGGGAGTCGCGCAGATCGCGCTTGTAGCGGACGTTGACGCTGAAGCGCTGGCGGCCCTCGACGGTCGTGGTCACCTGCATCCCGCCGATCGGGATCGGTTCAACTTGATGCTGTGGTCACTCAATGAGGCCGTAGCGCGCCGCCTGTTCCCGATCCACCTCGATGTCCAGGTACGACCCCGACACCGCGCGCTCGGCGAAGACGCTGCGCGTGCCGCGGACCATCCGGACCGCCTCCTCGATCTCCCTCCCGAGCCGCTCCAGCTCGCCCAGGTCGGGGCCGAAGATCTTGATCCCCACCGGCGTACGGATCCCCGTGGCCAGCATGTCCATGCGGCTCCGGATCGGCTGGGTCCAGGCGTTGGTGAACCCCGTGGTCCGGACGGCGGAATCCAGCTCGGCCACCAGCCGCTCGCGCGTCATGCCGGGCCGCCACTCCTGATGCGGCTTGAGGACGATCGTGGTCTCGATCATGTCGAGCTGGGCCGGGTCCGTCGCCGTGTTCGCGCGCCCCACCTTGCCGAACACGCTCGCCACCTCAGGGAACGTCATCAGGACCGAGTCCTGCACCTGCATCGCCCGGCGCACGGCGGTGAGCGACGCCCCGGGGATCGTGGTCGGCATGTACAGCAGCGTCCCCTCGTCCAGCGGCGGCATGAACTCGGAGCCGAGCCGCGTTACGGGGTAGCTCGTCGCGAGCAGGACCACGCCGCACGCTGCGACCGTCTTCCACGGGTGCGCCAGCACCCGGAGCAGCACCGGGCGATAGAGCCACAGCAGCGTCCGGTTCACCGGGTTGGCGCGCTCCGGCCGAATGCGGCCGCGGACCAGGTACCCCATCGCGACCGGGACGACGGTGATGGAGAGCAGGGCCGCCGCCGCCATGGCGAAGGTCTTGGTGTACGCCAGCGGCGTGAACAGCCGTCCCTCCTGCGCCTCCAGGGTGAAGACCGGGAGGAACGAGGCGGTGATCACGAGCAGCGAGAAGAAGATCGGCGGCCCGACCTCCCCCGCGGCCTCCCGCACCATCTCCCACCGCCGCTCGCTCGTGATCCTCCCCTCTCCCCTCTCCTCTCTCTCCAGGTGCTTGTGCATGTTCTCGATCATCACGACCGCCGCATCGATCATCGCGCCGATGGCGATCGCAATCCCGCCGAGGCTCATGATGTCCGCCGACAGTCCCATCAAGCGCATCACGATCAGGCTCACGAGGATGCCGAGCGGCAGCGTGACGATCGCCACGAACGCCGAGCGCAGGTGCAGCAGGAAGACGACGCACACCGCCGCTACGACGAGCGCCTCCTCCGTCAGCTTCTCCCGGAGGGTCGCGACGGCGCGGCGGATGAGGTCCGAGCGGTCGTACACGGGCACGACCCGGACGCCCTCGGGGAGGCCCCGCTCCACCTCGGCGAGCCGTGCCTTCACGCGTTCGATGGTGCGCAGCGCGTTCTCACCGAACCGCATCACCACGATCCCGCCGACCGCCTCGCCCCGGCCGTTCCAGTCCGCGGCCCCGCGCCGGATCTCGGGTCCGAGCTGCACGCGGGCCACGTCCCGCACGCGGATCGGCGTGCCGGAGGCGGTCGCGCCAACGACCGCGTTCTCGAGGTCGCGGATGCCCCGCGCGTAGCCGAGCGCGCGGACCATGTACTCCCGCCCCGAGACTTCGAGCACCCGGGCGCCCGTCTCGGCGTTGCCGCCCTCGATCGCCGCCATGACGCGCGTGATCGGGACGTTCAGCGCCTGGAGCCGCACCGGGTCCACCTCGACTTGGTACTGCTTCTCGAACCCGCCGACGCTCGCCACCTCCGAAACGCCGGGGACGGCCGTCACGACGTAGCGCAGGTACCAGTCCTGGATGGCGCGCAGCTCGTGCAGCGAGTGGCGGTCGCTGACGAGGACGTACTGGTACACCCAGCCGAGGCCGGTCGCGTCCGGACCGACGACCGGCTCGGCGCCCGCGGGCAGCCGCCCGCGGAGCCCGTTCAGGTACTCCAGGACGCGCGAGCGCGCCCAGTAGAGGTCGGTGCCGTCGTCGAAGATCACGTACACCAGCGACATCCCGAAGAACGAGTAGCCGCGCACGGTGCGCGCGCCCGGCACCTTGAGCATCTGCGTGGTGATCGGGTACGTGACCTGGTCCTCGACGATCTGCGGCGCCTGCTCCGCGTAATCCGTCTGGACGATGACCTGGACGTCCGTCAGGTCCGGCAGGGCCTCGAGGGGGATGGTGCGCAGCGCCCACAGGCCAGCGCCGCCGATGAACAGCACGACGAGGCCGATGAGGAACCGGTTGCGCGTGGACCAGTTGATGATGTGGCGCAGCACTGGCGGCCCCCTAGTGTCCGGCGTGGGGGGATGCGGCCGGCTTGCCGCGTGCACCGGCGCCCGGCCCCATGCCCATGCCCGCCATTCCCGCCATCGCGGCGCCGAGGTTCGTCTCGGCATCGAGCAGGAAGGCCGCGGTCGCGACCACGCGCTCTCCGGCGCGCACGCCGGACCGGACCTCGACGAGCGAGTCCGTCTCCGCGCCCAGGACCACCAGCCGCGGCCGCAGCATGCCGGAGGAGTCCTCAACGAACACCAGCTGCCGGTCGCCGGTCACGAGCGCGGCCTCGCGCGGGATGACGAGGGTCCAGACGCCCGGCGCGCTGATGCGGACGGTGCCGAAGAGGCCGGGCCGGAGCCGGCCGTCGTGGTTGTGCAGCTCGATGCGCACGCGGCCAGTCCTGGCGGCCGGGTCCACGGTCGGGTGGACGAAGGTCACGCGGCCCCGCACCGTCTCGCCGGGGTACGCGTCGAAGGCCGCCGCCGCGTCCTGGCCGACGCTGACCACGCCGAGGTCGGACTCGAAGACGTCCGCTTCCAGCCACACCGTCATCAGGTCCGCGATCGCGAACAGCGGCGCCCCGGCCATGATCGCCTGGCCCTGGACGACGTCCTTGCGCAGGACGATGCCGGACACCGGCGCGCGCAGCGTCATGGTCCGGCGCACCGCTCCAGTGCGCTCGAGCTCCGCGATCTGGTCGGCCGGTACATCCCAGAACTCCAGGCGCCGCCGCGTCGCGGCCACCAGCGAGTCCGCGTTCCGCCGGGCGTCGGCCGCGGTGGCGGCGTCGAGCGCCGCCCGCAGCCGCAGCGCGAGCAGCAGCTCCTGCTGTGCGGCCACGAGCATCGGACTGTAGAGGTCGAACAGCGGCTCGCCCTGCTGCACGTTCCGGCCGGTGAAGTCCACGTAGAGCCGCTCGACGAAGCCGTCCACCTTCGTGGTGACGGTGCGCGCGGCCGTCTCCGCGAGGACGATGCGGCCGACGAGACGCACGTCATGCACGAGCGAGCCCATCCGGGCCGTGGCCATCACAATCCCGAGCCTCGCACGCCCGGCTGCGTCGAGATGGACCCCGGCGGTGGTGTCGTGCGCCGCGCCCGCCGCGCTGTCCGAAGCCATGCCCGGCATCCCGGCCATGGTCGTGTCGGCACCTGACGGCCTTCCGCCTCCGCCGCAGCGGAGGGCGCCAGCGCCCAGCGCCACCACCGTCATCCCGATCATCCGAATCCTGGTCATGCGTCGTCTCCTACCAACTGGGGTCGGCCACGGTGAGCGACCGTCCCGTCAGGCGGTCGATCTCGGCGACCGCGATGTCGTGCATGGTCTCGTACCGGTGCAGGTCCCGCTGGTACGTGAGCAGCGCCATCTGGGCGTCGAGGGCGGTCATGAAGTCCACGCGCCCGACGCGGTAGCTCGCGAGCGCCGCCGTGTAGCTCGCTTCGGCCTGCGGGAGAAGACCGCCCCAGTAGATGGCGATCTGCCGCCGCGCCGCTTGGGCCTCGGCATACGCCGCGGCGAGCATGCCGCGGACCTCGAGCCGCATCGCCGCCAGCTCCGCCTCCGAGGCCCCGCGCATCGCGCGCGCCTCATCGCGCATCCGTAGCTGGCGCGAGCGCGCGAAGACCGGCAGCGTGACGGACACCATCGCCGACATGAGGTCGTCCTGGCCGGCGCGCTGACCGTACGCGACGCCGAGCCCCACGTCCGGCCAGACCATCCGGCGCGCCAGGCGTTCGCCGGTCCTTGCGCCCTCCAGCATGGCGGCCGCGGACGCGATCTCCGGATTCGCCGCTTCGGCCAGGGCCGCCAGGCTGTCGAACGGGGGAAGTTCCCCGGGGATCGCCGCCGCCCCCTCCCGCACCGGCCCCGGAGGGATCACCAGCGCAGCGTCCGCGGAGCGGGCGAGCACGGTGTTCAGCGCGGCCGCGAGGGTGGTGCGCTCCAGGCGCAGCGCTACGATCTCCTGCTGCATCCGGGTGATGGCCAGCTGCGAGCGGACCACGTCGGACTGGGTGGCGCTCCCGACGGCGTACATGGTGGTCGCGATGTCGGACAGCTCGCGCAGCACGGCCACCGTCCGCTCGATCACCTCCAGCATGCGGTCGGTGTGATACAGGGCCCAGTAGCGACGGCGCACCTCCTGCTCGACGGCGAGGAGGACGACATCACGGCGGGAAGCCGTCCGCGTGCTGTCAAGCCGGGCCATCCGCCGCTGGAGGCCGAGGGCGCCGTTGACCGGCACCATCTGCATCAGCGTGACCTGGTTCATCGTCATGGCCGGGTCCCGCGTGAGACCGCGGACCGTGTAGTTCATCGCGCCGACGGTGAGCGTCGGATCCGGCAGGGTGCCGGCCGGCGCGATCCGGGCCCCGGCGGCGGCCAGCGCCGCGCGCGCTCCGACCAGGCGCGGGTTGGCCCGCCGCGCGAGGTCGAGCGCGGTGGCCAGGTCCATCGTGTCCCCGCGCGCCGGCCGCGACTGGGCGGGAAGGGTGGCGGGGGCAGCGGCAATGGCCGCCGCGACCGCCAGAAGGAACGGTGTACGCATTGCCCCCTCTCGG
>CAYLJK010000026.1:0-11999 GCA_964383975.1 uncultured Gemmatimonadales bacterium
AAGGCCATCAAACGCGGGGACAAATTCGCCGAGAAAGTGGTCGAGGAAGCCGCGAAGCACCGAGTGGCGATCGACTCCCACGAGACGATCAAAGACACCGGCGAGCGGCGCACCTGGCCGAACATGATGACCCGCGAGGGTGCCCGGGGACAGGAGTACAACGCGTGGAGCGGCGACGGCGGGAATCCGCCGGAGCACGAGACGATCCTCTTCTTCACGCGGCTGCTGGCCGGGCCGATGGACTACACACCGGGGGTCTTCGATCTGCTGATCGAGCGCGGCACCGGACGGCCGCGGCAGGCCGGCGAGCCGCGCGTCCAGACCACTCTGGCCAAACAGCTCGCGCTCTACGTCGTGATCTACTCCCCGCTGCAGATGGCGGCCGATCTCCCCGAGCACTACGCGGGGGAGCCGGCGTTCCAGTTCATCCGGGACGTCGCCGTGGATTGGGACACCACGCGCGTGATAGATGGTCGGATCGGCGACTACGTGGTGGTCGCGCGGCGCGAGCGCGGCGGCCGGACGTGGTTCCTCGGGGCCATCACCGACGAGGAGGGACGCACGCTCGACGTGCCGCTCTCGTTCCTCGACCGAGGCCGGCGCTACGTGGCCGAGATCTACGCCGACGGGCCGGGGGCCGACTGGCTGACGAACCCCTTCCCGGTCAGCGTCACGCGGCGTACCGTGACCTCCTCCACGCGGCTGCGCGTCGTCCTCGCGCCTGGCGGCGGCCAGGCGATCCGCATCCGCCCGGAATGAAGCCCATCGGTCGCGGCGATCCTCGGCTGATGCCCGAGGCTCGGCGCTCCAGATGAGGTTCACGGTCGCCAAGCGCCTGAGTTCGGCGACCAGAGAGAGCGCCTGTTCTCCCTTGCCGCCGTCGGGATCTGTCGAGGCGCGCCTCCCGCGGGCGCGCCGGCGGCGCGGACCTGCCGATTCCCGTCCTCCATTGGACATGAGCCGTTGCACCGTCCTCGGACCTCGTGCATCATGATGCCCGACGCATCGCCTGGAGACGGTGTTTCCATGGATGAACTGACCGCCCTGCGCTCCCTGGCCAAGGCCATGGGCGTCGCCACGCGCTACCAGGACGGCCTCTGCCGGCACGTCACCGTCTCGCCCGAGACGCTCGTGCGGGTCTGCGCCGCGCTTGGCGCGCCGATCGAGCGACCCTCGGAGGCTGCTGGCGCCCTGCGGGCGGTGCGGGCCGCGAGGAGAGCAGGTCACGTGCCGCCGGTGCGTATCGCGTGGGACGGCGTTCTGCCGCCGTTCACCGTCGCGCATGACGGTCCCGCGCGGGTGAGGCTCGAGCTGGAGGACGGTGAAGCGGTGCCGGTCGAGATCTCGGGCGCCGAGCACCGGGCGTCGCGGACGCTCCCGTTCGGCTATCACCGTCTCACCGTCGAGACCGTGCGGGCGGTCGAGGAGAGCACGGTGATCGCCGCGCCGGTGCACGCGTACCGGCGGCCGGATGGACAGCGCAGCTGGGGAGTCGGCACGCACCTCGCCGCGCTGCGCTCGGCGCGGAGCCGCTCCATCGGGGACCTGCGCGACCTGGAGTCGCTGTGCCGCTGGGTGCGCGGCCGCGGCGGCGACCTGGTCACCGTGCTCCCCCTGGGGCCGACCTTCAACGGCGAGTCGCCGGAGCCGAGTCCGTACGCGTCGCTGAGCCGTCTCTTCTGGAACGAGCTGGTCCTCGACCTGGGGGACGATCACCGGCCGACGCCGCCGCCTCAGCGGCTCGACGTCACGGCGGCCGACGCCGAGGTGCGCGCCGCGCTCGGCGGGCGTCCGGTGCCCGACCCGTCGCAGCTCGACGAGGAGCTGGTGCGCTACGCGCGTTACCGAGGGGCGCAGAAGCGGCTGGGAAGGAACTGGCGCGGCTGGCCCGAGCCGGCGCGGTCGGGCGCGCTGCGTCCGGAGCACGTGGACGGCGAGGAGGCGCGCTTCCACCTCGTCGCGCAGGTGCTGGTCCGGCAGCAGCTCCACGCCCTGCGGGAGCGGCTCGACGCCGAGGGGATGCGGCTCGGGCTCGACCTGGCCGTCGGCGTGCACCCGGACGGCTACGACCCGTGGTCGCGACAGCGACTCTTCGGCGACGGGATGTCGGTGGGCGCGCCGCCCGACATGGGCTTCCCAAGTGGGCAGGACTGGGGCTTCTCGCCGGTGCTCCCGGAGGCGTCGCGCCGGGAGGGGCACCGCTACGTGGCCGCGTCCATTGCACACCAGATGGAGCTGGCCGGCGTCATCCGCGTGGATCACATCATGGCGTGGACACGCCTCTACTGGATCCCGCACGGCATGGGGCTGGACGAGGGGACGTACGTCCGCTACCCCGCCGACGAGCTGTTCGCCGTCCTCACGCTGGAGTCGGTGCGCCACCGCTGCGAGGTCACGGGCGAAAACCTCGGCACGGTCCCGCCGGAGATTGGTGAAGCGCTGCCGCGGCACCGCATCTGGGGGAACTACCTGGCGCAGTTCTCCGCCGAGGGCGATCCGCACGTCGCGCCGCCGACGGCGGCGGACGTCGCGCTCATCGGGACGCACGACACGCCCACCTTCGCGGAGTGGCTGGCGGTCGCCGACATCGCCGAGCGGCTCCGGTACCGGCTGCTGGCGGAGGACGCGGTGGCGCGGGTGCAGCAGGAGCGCATGCGCGCGGCGCGGCGGCTGGCCCGGCGCCTGGGCGGCAGCGTCGAGGAACCGCGCGCGCTCCTCGCGTCGCTGCTGGAGTGGCTCGGCGCTTCGGAGAGCCCGCTGGTCATCCCGTGGCTGGAGGACTTGTGGCTCGAGGGCGTGCGGGTGAACCTCCCCGGCACGCGCTCGTCGGAGCGGGCGAACTGGCAGCGCCCGATGCGCAAGCTCCTGGACGACATCCTCACCGATCCCGAGGTGGACGAGCTGGTCCGCCGCCTCGACCGCGCCCGCCACCCCGAGTGAACGAAAGGCCCCCGATGGGAGCACCCGCCGCCGTCCGGCCGAAGCCGCGGCTCACGTTCTGGGAGATCTGGAACATGAGCTTCGGGTTCTTGGGCATCCAGATCGGCTTTGCGCTCCAGAACGCGAACGTGAGCCGCATCTTCGAGACCCTCGGCGCCAGCGTCGAGGACATCCCGATCCTGTGGATCGCCGCGCCGGTCACCGGGCTGGTCGTCCAGCCGATCGTCGGCTACTTCAGCGACCGTACCTGGAACCGGCTCGGTCGGCGGCGCCCCTACTTCCTGGGCGGCGCCATCCTGGCGTCGCTGGCCCTGCTGGCGATGCCCAACTCCCCCGCCCTTTGGGTCGCGGCCGGGATGCTGTGGGTGATGGACGCCTCCATCAACATCTCGATGGAGCCGTTCCGGGCCTTCGTGGGAGACAACCTCCCCTCGGAGCAGCGCACCACCGGTTTCGCGATGCAGAGCTTCCTCATCGGGACCGGGGCCGTGGCGGCCTCGATGCTGCCGTGGCTGCTAACGCGCGTCGGCGTGAGCAACGAGGCCCCCGAGCACGTCATCCCCGACTCCGTGCGGCTGTCGTTCTACGCCGGGGCGGTCGTGTTCTTCCTGGCGGTGCTATGGACCGTGGCCCGGTCGAAGGAGTACTCGCCCGAGGAGATGGCGGCGTTCGCGGAGAACCAGTCGCGGGAGAGCGGCGTGCGGCAGCCACGCACCGCGGCGGACTTCGCGGAGCACGGCGGCCGGCAGATCCGGCTCGGGGGGTGGTTCCTGGTCATCGGCGCCGCGCTCACCGCCTGGCTGGCGTACCAGGCGGTCTACCAGGTGATGGTCCTCTCGGCCGGCCTGGGCGTGGTCGGCATGCTGCTCATCGCGAGCGGGCTGATGCAGCGCGCCGGCCGCGGGGACAACGGCTTCGTGACCATCCTGAACGACTTCCAGGACATGCCGCACACGATGCGGCAGCTGGCCTGGGTGCAGTTCTTCTCGTGGTTCGCGCTGTTCGCGATGTGGATCTACACGACGGCCGCCGTGACGAGCCACGTTTACCACACCACGGACACGACGTCGGCGCTCTACAACGAGGGCGCGAACTGGGTGGGAGTGGGCTTCGCGACGTACAACGGCATCGCGGCCATCGTGGCCTTCGGCCTCCCGGTGCTGGCGCGACGCACGAGCCGGCGGATGGCGCACGCGATCTGCCTGGTCTGCGGCGCGCTGGGTCTCGTGTCGATCTACGCGCTGCCGGAGCCGCGGTTTCTGCTGGGCTCGATGGTGGGCGTGGGCATCGCGTGGGCGAGCATCCTCTCGATGCCGTACGCGATCCTGACGGGGTCGCTGCCGCCGTCGAAGCTCGGCTACTACATGGGCGTGTTCAACTTCTTCATCGTCATCCCACAGATCGTCGCGGCGGCGGTGCTGGGCTTCCTGGTGGGGAAGTGCTTCGGCGGCCACGCGATCTACGCGCTGCTGGTCGGCGGGGCCTCGCTTGTCCTGGCGGCGGTGCTGACGGTGCGCGTGGAGGACCGGGACGACGTCGCCGCGGCGGCGCGCTGAGGCGCGTGCCGCCAGTACCTTGAGGAGCGAGGAGGCCATGAGACGTCCCTCGGTCGCTGCTGCGGTCTGCCTGTGGCTTCCGCTGACCGGGGTCCCGGTCGTCGCTCAGGCCCCCGGGGCCGGACCGGGCGCCAGGCGTGTCCTCTCCGTCGCTCTCGCGCAGGACATGGAACAGGCGGTTGATCCGTCGCCAGACGGACTGCACGTCGCGTACGTCAGCGACTCGCACGACGGGGTCTCTGTGCGCGAGATCGCCTCCGAGGCGGTGCGTCCGATGGTCGCCGGTCGTTCGGGCTTCGAGAACCACGCTCCCGTATGGTCCGCCGACGGCCGCCACCTCGCCTACTCAGCCCAGGACGGCAGCCTCCTCGGCATCATCGCAGGGGCGGAATCCGACCCACCATTGGATTGCTGCGTGCTCCAGGGACTGCACGAACCCGCGGGCCGGGACCGGCGGCCATGACGCTCGAAAGGACGCTCTGGTCGGCTTCGTTGCTCCGCGCCGCGGCGCTCGTCGGTTTCGGCGCTCTCGCCCCGGCCGCGTGCCGTCCGGGAGGGCCGGAGGCGGCCGCGCCCCAACGCGACGTGGCGGCGGTGGCCACCGGCCCGGCGACGTTCTGGAACAGCGCGACGGTCTACTTCCTCCTCACGGACCGGTTCGCGAACGGAGACCCATCGAACGACCGCGCGCTGGGTCGCGCGCAGGACGGCGCGCCGCTGCGTTCGTTTATGGGCGGCGACCTGGCGGGGCTGCTGCGGAGAATCGAAGCGGGGTACTTCGACAGCCTGGGTGTGCACGCGATCTGGCTGACGCCGTTCGTCGAGCAGATCCACGGCAGCGTGGACGAGGGAACGGGCCGCACCTACGGCTTCCACGGCTACTGGACCCGGGACTGGACGGCGGTGGACCGGGCGCTGGGGACGCTGGAGGACCTGCGTCGCGTCGTGCAGGCGGCGCACCGGCGCGGCATCCGCGTGCTCATGGATGCGGTCATCAACCACACGGGGCCGGTCACGCCGCTCGACCCGGCGTGGCCTGACGAGTGGGTGCGCACGAGCCCGCAATGCACGTACCGCGGCTATGACACGACCGTGGACTGTACCCTGGTCGCCAACTTGCCGGACCTGCGCACCGACCGCGACGAGCCGGTGGAGCTGCCGGCGGTACTGATCGAGAAGTGGCGCCGCGAGGGGCGCCTGGAGCAGGAGCAGGCCGAGCTGGATGCGTTCTTCGCGCGGACGGGGTACCCGCGCGCGCCCCGGTACTACGTGATCAAGTGGCTCACCGACTGGGTGCGCGAGGTGGGCTTCGACGGCTACCGGATGGACACCGCGAAGCACTTCCCGGAGGCGGTGAGCGCGGCCCTGAAGCACGAGGCGGAGCGCGCCTTCGCCGATTGGAGGCGCGCGCATCCCGCCGAGGTGCTGGACGACCTGCCGTTCCACATGATGGGCGAGGTGTACGGCTGGGGGGTGGGTCCGGATCGGTCGTACGACTTCGGCGACCGCCGGGTGGACTACTTCGGCTTCGGCTACGACGCGCTCATCAACTTCAGTTTCAAGAGCGACGCCGCCAGGCCGCTGGACAGCGTGTTCACGCGCTACGCCGCCGCGCTCCATCGCGGCGCCCTGCATGGCGTCGCCATTCTCAACTATGTCAGCTCGCACGACGACGGCGCGCCGTACGACCGGGACCGCCGCGACCCGGTCGGCACCGGGACGCGGCTGCTGCTCGCGCCCGGTGGCGCGCAGATCTACTACGGGGACGAGACCGCGAGGCCGCTGCGCGTCGCGGGCGCCGCGGGCGATGCGAACCTGCGGTCCTTCATGAACTGGGACGACCTGGCGCGCGGCGGCCGCACCGCCGAGGTGCTCGCGCACTGGCGGACGCTCGGGCGGTTCCGGCGCGCTCACCCGGCGGTGGGCGCGGGCGTGCACCGGACGCACCAGGTGCACCCCTTCATCTTCAGCCGCGCGGTCGAGCTGCCGGATCGCACCGACCGCGTGCTGGTGGCGCTGGACCAGGGGACGGGCACGAAGACGATCCGCGTCTTCGACGTCTTCCCGGAGGGCGCGCTGCTGGTGGACGAGTACTCCGGCGCGCGCGGCACGGTGCGCGGCGGAAGGGTCACGCTCACCACGCCGTCGGCGCTGGTGCTGCTGGCAGAGCGACGGTGAGCGCGTCGCACGATGTGGACGAGATTGGCGGACGCCTGCCGGCGTCGCGTATTCGATCCATGGCAGGAACCACGGCGGGCTGTGACACGACTTCCGATGCCCTGGCTGCCCAGGCGCGGCTCGCCGCGAGCTTCAGCTCCGCCGAGCGCGTCGGTCGCCTCGTGACCTGACGGTGGGAGCGAGCATGGTCGCGATGGCGGGCCTCCGCGTCCGCTATCCCGGGCCGCCGAGCGGGAGCTGCTGTTGCGACTGGCCGCGCTGCGGCGCTGAACCTCACCAGCACCGTCCCCTGCCGACGACGGTGCACGATTCCCTGAAGCGGTCGACGACGACCTCCCCATGTGCGTTGCCGGTGCCCTTCACCCGCCACAGGCAGGGTATCACGACGCCACTCCCTCGTTCCGCTGCCCGCTACTCCCTGATCCACACCCTCGCGCTCCGCGCCGGCAGCGTCGCCCGGAGCGTACCGCCGATCGCGGTCACGGGCCGGCCCGCCGGCCACGCCGTCCGGAACGTCCCCTCCGCCGGGAGGTTCACCTCGTGCGGCGCGTCGGACGCATTGAACGCGACGATGGCGCGCTGCTCACCGAGGACGCGGTCGTACGCGAGCAGGCCCCAGGCGTCGTCCGTCAGCAGCCAGTTGAGACTCCCGTCCACGAAGAGCCGGAGGTGCTGCTTCCGCAGCGCGATCAGCTCCCGGTACACGCGGCGCAGTGAGGTGTCCGGTGCCACCCGGTCGCGGCGCCGCGGCCGCCCGAAGGGGTGAGCCGTCTCGTCCTCGTAGCCGAGGTCGGACCACAGCATCGGCTTGCGCGGGTCGGGGTCGTCCGCGCCCCACATCCCCACCTCGTCGCCGTTCCAGATGTGCGGCGCCCCCACGTACGTGAACTGCTGCACGAGGATGAGTTCCTGCGCGCGGCGCGCGCGTCCGTCCGGCCGGTCCACCCGGTACGCCGGGTCCTCGCGCGGGTTGGCGTGGTACTTGTAGCGCCCGCCGTTGTAGATGTCGGTGCCGAAGCGCGGGGTGTCATGGCTCGCTGTCAGGTTCATCATCGCGCGGACGAACGGCGCGCCGATGCCGGAGCTGAGCGAGTCGAGCTGCGCCGCGTACGCCGAGGCCGTGAGGCCGGGCGGCAGCCCGGCGAAGAAGCTGCGCGTCGGCACGTACCAGCGGTAGTTCATCACCGCGTCGAAGACGTCGCCCTGGAGCCACGGCGCCGGGTCGTACATCCGGTCGGGCCACTGCTCCCACCACACCTCGCCGACGAGGTACGCCTCCGGGTTGATGCCGCGCACGAAGCGCCGGTAGTCGCGCCAGAAGCCGAGGGGCACCATCTCCGCCACGTCGAGGCGGAAGCCGTCCACGCCGTCGGTCGGGTCGCCGTCGCCATTCGGGTCCAGCCAGCGGCGCGTGACGGCGAAGACGTGGTCCCGCACCTCCGGCACGAGATCCCCCTCGATGGCGCCGTGGCTGCGCCCCTGCGGCCGACCGATCTTCTTCCACTCCGGCAGCGAGCGCACGCCCACCCAGCCGCGGTAGGTGAACTCGTTGGTGTCCGCCGTCGCGGTGTCGTCGAAGCGGGCGATCTCGTACCAGCCGGCGAAGGGCGACGCCTGCTGGCGCCGGAGGATGTCCTGCCACGCCCAGAACGCCGTGCCGGTGTGGTTCCAGGAGTAGTCAACGATGATGCGCATCCCGCGCCGGTGCACCTCCCGGATGAGCGTCAGGAAGAGGCTGTCCGCCGCGGTCCACGTCCATGTGCGCGGGTCCGCCGGATCCTCGGCCGCCATGCGGGCCGAGTCACCGCGCGGGTCGGGGCCGAAGTTCCGGTCAAGGTGGTGGTAGTTGCGGGCGTCGTACTTGTGGAGCGACGGTGCGTCGTTGATCGGATTGAGGTACAGCGCCGTCACGCCGAGGTCCTGGAGGTAGTCGAGCCGGTCGAGGAGCCCCCGGAGGTCGCCGCCGTAGCGGCGGAAGTAGATCGCGCCGTAGAAGTCGAGGCCGGCCTCCGCGGCCCACGGGTCGAGGCGGTACCAGTCCCATCCCCAAGGCGTCGTGCGCCACCCCGCCGGGACGGGGCGCGCGACCGGGTCCACGATGTCGGCCGCCGTCGGATCGTTCGCCGTGTCGCCGTTCCGGAAGCGCTCCACGAAGACCTGGTACCAGATGGCGTCGGTGGCCCACGCGGGCACGTCGAGGTTGGGCGCGGGAGTTGGTTCGCGGGTGCAGGCGACCGCCGTCAGGAGGCAGCAGGCAACAGGCAAGAGCGCGCGGCGCATGTCAGCGTGCCCTCCGGGCGAACAGGAAGGTGAGCGGGTCGTCGAGCCGGGCCCGCCAGGAGGCCTCGTTGTGCGTGGCCTCCGGGTAGCGCCGGATGACGAAGTCACGGCCCTCGATCAGGCGCTGAGCCAGCAGCCACTGCCGCACGCGCTCGTGCGTTGGGCCGTAGGCGGAGTCGAGGCCGAGCCCGCCGTAGTCGAACCACAGCCGCGCGCCGCGGGGCATCGGGAGCCCTCGCTCGATGTCCCGCACGATGTACGGGACCGTGTCCGGGGCGATCGCGCGTGGCTCGCCCGGCGCGCGACCGAACTGGCGCTCCGAGAGCGGGAAATGGGTCGAGACACAGCCGCACGACCCGAAGACGTCCGCGTGTCTCGTCACGAGGTAGAAGGACAGCAGTCCGCCCATCGAGGAGCCCATGTGCGCGGTGTTCGCGGGTCCGGTGAGCGTGCGGAACTCGCGGTTGACCAGCGGCATCAGCTCCTCGATGAGGAACCGGGCGTAACGGTCGGCACCGTGCCACGGCGAGTACTCGGGGCCGCGCTCGCCCGTACTCCAGACGCCCACGACGATGACGGGCGGGATGACGCCGCGCTCGACCAGCCGCACCACCGCCTCGTCCACGCCCCAGTCCACGCCGGTGTTCGCGATGCGCGGGTCGAAGAGATTCTGCCCGTCGGACATGTAGAGGACGGGGTAGCGCCGGCCGGCCGCCGAGTCGTAGCCGGGCGGGAGCCAGATCTCGACGTGGCGCGGCGGCCCGAGGAACTGCGAGCGCACGTCGGTCCAGTACACGAGGCGCCCCAGGACGCCGGAGCCGCGCCAATCGGCGATGTACTCGCGCGGGTCCCTCCGGAAGCCGGGGATCTCGTGCTCGACGGTCGTGTCGCTGGTGAGCACGAGCCGGTGGTTCGGCGGCGCGACGCCTGCGGGGGTCAGCGCCTCCCGGTCCCAGGTGCCGAGCGTGAACTTGTATTCGAACACGGTGCCGACCGACGTCGTGACCCGGACGGTGCGCTCGCGGCCCGTCCCCTCGAGCAGCCGGCCGTCCGGTCGCCACGGTCCCAGCTCGGCGAGGTTGCCGGCGAGATACACGGGGCCGGTGCCCTCGGGCACCCGGACGCGGAGAGTGACGGTGCAGCACTGGGCGGTCCGTGGCTGCGCCGGTGCGGCGGCCAGAACGGTGAGCAGGATGGCGAGCGGAAGGGCGCGGCGCATCGGTGTTCCTCGGCGGGGCCTGGATGCCGTCTCGAACGGTATGAAGCTACGGGGAGGGGAAGGCGCCGGCCACGGGCCGTCAGCGTCGCGCCGGCGCGGTGGTGACGGGTTGGCGGGAATCCCACGGTCGATCGGCGGCCGCCCTTGCGGCTGCGGCCGCACGTGCCGTATAGGGGCTTCATCCCCATTCGATGCGAGGGCACCATGCGAGGCGCGAGCACTGTGTCAGCCGCCACGATCGTACTGGCCGTCGCCTGCGGGGCCGCGGTCCGCACGCCGGCGCTGCGGGCCCAGGAGCCGCCCTACCTGCGGGATCGCGGCGAGGGTGTGGCGACCTCGATGTTCGGCACCTACGTCCGCCGCGGGGAGCTGCTGGTCTATCCGTTCGTGGAGTTCTACGCCGACCGCAACCTCGAGTACAAGCCGAGCGAGCTGGGCTACGGCGTGGACGTGGACTACCGCGGGCGCTACCGGGCCACGGAGGGCTTGCTGTTCCTTAGCTACGGCATCACCGACGACCTGGCCGTGGAGTTCGAGGCCGCCGTGATCACCGCAGAGCTGCGCAAGTCGCCCGGGGACACGTCCGCGATGTCCGCGACGGTGGAGGCCTCGGGGCTGGGGGACGTGGAGGGGCAGCTGCGCTGGCGCTTCCGCCGAGAGACCGAACGGCGCCCGGAGTGGTTCGGCTACTTCGAGACGGTGTTCCCGACGGCCGGGTCCAACAGCCTCATCGGTACGAGCGACTGGGAGTGGAAGCTCGGCCTGGGCGTCGCCAAGGGCTTCGACTGGGGGACGATCACCTTCCGTCTCTCCGCCGAGTACTCGCGCGCCGAGGGGAAGTTCGAGGCGGGCGAGTACGCGGTCGAGTACCTGCGGCGGCTCTCGCGCGCTTTCCGCGTGGTGGCACTCGTGGAGGGCGTCCAACTCGACGAGGTCGCGCTGATCACCGAGGTGCAGTGGCATCTGCACCCGCGGGTGTTCCTGAAAGTCAACAACGGCTGGGGGCTGACGACGAACGCCACGGACTTCGCGCCCGAGATCGGCGTGATGTTCCGCTTCTGACGCCCCGGCAGGTCCCGTTGCCGGTGCGGACACCTCGCTGTCCCCCGGCCGCGGTCGGCTGCATTGGCCGCGCGGGCGCGAGTTCCGCATATTCCTGCGGCCGATCCCCGAGGGATGCGCTGTGTCACCGTGGACCGAGCGGATGGCGTCGGAGCTGAGCCGGCGGCCGTTCCTGCTCTTCGTCGTGCTGTACGCCGCGGTCGCCGCCGTCGCGGGGATCGCGTACCAGGTTCTCCCGTCCCCGCTGCACGACGCCGTGCGGGAACTCACAACGCACGCGCGGATCGAGGCCGTCGACGCCGAGATCTTCCGCGGCCGCGACGCCGCCATCGTGCGGCCGCCGACGACGGCGATGTGGGCGATCGCCACCGCGGCCATGTCGGGCGCCGGGCTGCTGGCCCTCCCGCTCGCCGGGCTCTACACCATCACGCGGCAGAAGCGCGGCTACCGGCAATCGGTCGTCCACACGCTCATCCTGCTCCCCGTGATCGTCGCGGGCGTCGTGGTCCTCGTGAAGTACAGCCTCGCCCTCGCCTTCAGCCTGGCGGGCATCGTGGCGGCGGTCCGCTTCCGCACCACGCTGGAGGACAGCAAGGACGCGGCCTACGTCTTCGCGGCGACCGGTATCGGGCTGGCCTCGGGCGTGGAACTCACCGTGGCGGCGGCGCTCTCGGTCATGTTCAACCTCGTCACGCTACTGCTCTTCCGGTCCGACCTCGGGCGCACGCCCGCCCGCCTCGAAGGCGAGATGGCCGAGGAGCGCA
>CAYLJK010000027.1:0-3488 GCA_964383975.1 uncultured Gemmatimonadales bacterium
GGGCCAACCAGGTGGTGAGCCGCACCCGGCTCTTCGCGCTCGCCGAGTCGCTGGGCGGCGTGGAGAGCCTCATCGGCCACCCGGCGTCCATGACCCACGCCGCGGTGCCGCCCGCGATGCGCGAGGCGATGGGCCTTTCCGACGGCCTGGTGCGGCTGTCGGTCGGCATCGAGGACCCGGACGATCTCATCGCCGACCTCGACCGGGCCCTGGGGTGAAACTTCGATCCGGCGCCCGCGGTAGGGGCTGCGGGTCCCGAACGGAGGCACCATGAGCGACACCGACACCACCCTGCCAGCGCCCGCGCGCCGCCCGCGCACCGTGCTCACGCAGATCTCACCGCGCACCTGGGAACACCCGGCCGACCGCGCGGCGCTCAACACGCTGCGCGCCATCCCCGGCTTCGACGAGGTGGTCCGCAAGATCTACGGCTACTTCGGCGAGCGGGGGGTGCGGCTGCTCTTCCAGGCCAACGCCGTGCGCGTCGGACCGTCACAGTTCCCGAAGATCCATGCCGCGTTCGGGGACGTGTGCGCCACGCTCGACTGGGAGCCGCGCCCGGAGGTGTACGTCTCGCAGACACCGTTCGCCAACGCGGGCGCGTTCGGGATGAACCGGCCGTTCATCGTGCTGAACTCCGGGGCCCTCGCCCTCCTCGACGAGGAGGAGCTGCGCGCCATCCTCGGCCACGAGCTGGGTCACATCATCAGCGGACACGCGCTCTACCGCACCATCCTCCAGATCCTGCTGGTGGTCGGCGTCCGGAACCTGCCGTTCCTCGCGGGCATCGCCCTCCTCCCGATCCAGCTCGCGATGCTGGAGTGGTACCGCAAGAGCGAGCTGTCCTGCGACCGCGCCGGCCTCCTGGCGAGCCAGGACCCGGTGGCTTCGATGCAGATGTTCATGAAGCTCGCGGGCGGCGGCGACGTCAACGAGATGGACCTCAACGCGTTCATGGTGCAGGCCAAGGAGTACGTCGAAGGCGGCGACGCCGCCGACGCCGTGGCCAAGGTCATCAACACCCTCGGCATGACGCACCCCTTCCACACGCTGCGCGCCGCGGAGCTGCAGAAGTGGATCGAGGGCGGCGACTACGACCGCATCCTGCGCGGCGAGTACCCGCGCCGCGGGACCCAGGACGACCAGCGGCCGCTCGCCGAAGACCTCAGCGAGGCCGGGCGGTACTACGCCGAGCAGGCCCGCGGCGCGGTGGACACCGTCTCCGAGGTCGCGCGGAAGGCCAGGGAGGCGTTCAGCACCGCCTTCAAGGGGTCGCCGAAACCGTGAGGGGGAGCGCGTGCGGGTCCTGATCGTCGGAGGCGGCGGGCGCGAACATGCGCTGCTCTGGGCCCTGCACCGCGATGCGCCCGACGGCGCCTTCTTCTGCCTCCCGGGCAACGCCGGGACCGCTCGCCTGGCCATCAACCTCCCCGGCAGCGCCACCGACGTGCCCGGCGTGGTCGCCGCGGCCCGCGCGAACCACGTGGACCTCGTGGTCGTCGGCCCGGAAGCACCCCTCGCCGCCGGCCTGGCCGACCGGCTTGGCGCCGAGGGGGTCCCGGTCTTCGGCCCGTCGGCCGCGGCCGCCCGGATCGAGTCGTCGAAGGTCTTCTCCAAGGAGCTGATGCTCCGGGCCGGTGTCCCGACCCCCGACGCCAGGACTTTCACCGACGCCGATGACGCCCTGTCTCATATCGCCACCCGCTCCGAACCCCTCGTCGTCAAGGCGTCCGGCCTCGCCGCTGGCAAGGGCGCCGTCGTCTGCCGCACCCGGGACGAGGCCCGGGCTGCCGCCACCGCGATGCTCCGGGACCGGACACTGGGCGCCGCCGGCGCCGAGATCCTGATCGAGGACTGCCTGATCGGTGAGGAGCTGTCCGTCCTCGCGATCACCGATGGCGAGCACCTCGCCGTGCTCCCGGCAGCGCAGGATCACAAGCGGATTGGCGAGGGCGACACCGGACCCAACACGGGTGGCATGGGAGCATACTGTCCCGTCAGCATCGCCACGGCCGACCTGCTGGACCGGGTCGTCACCCGGGTCTTCCAGCCGACCCTCAGGGCGGTTGCCGAGGCCGGGTCTCCTTACAAGGGTGTGCTTTATGCCGGCATCATGCTCCGGGAGCATGACCCGACACCCTACGTGATCGAGTTCAACTGCCGGTTCGGGGACCCGGAGGCACAGGCGATCCTCGCGGCGACGCCACCCGGGCTGCTCCCGGTGCTTCGCATGGTTGCCGAGGGCGGATGGATGCCCAGCGGCCTTCGACTCGGCGGGGCGAAGCACGCGGCGGTGACAACCGTCCTTGCCGCTGCCGGCTACCCCGATGCTCCGCGCACCGGGGCGCCTATCCACATCCCACCCGGCCTGGAGGACGCGGGCGATGTCCTCGTCTTCCATGCGGGCACCAGCCGCGGGACGGACGGCACGCTCCGCGTCTCCGGCGGGCGGGTGCTCGCCGTGACCGCGACGGGCCCCGACGTCGGGACGGCGGCCGAGCGGAGCCGGGAGGCGGCTGAGGCGATCACCTTCGACGGACGTCAGTTCCGCCGCGACATTGGCTGGCGCGAGATCGCGCGGCGGGCGTAGCCCGCGTGCCGGAGCTGCCAGAGGTCGAGACCATCGCCGCCGACGTGCGGCCCCACCTGACCGGCGCGCGGATCCTCGCCGCGCACGTCCTCCGGCCCGATGTCCTCCGCGGCATCGGCCGCCCCGCGTTCGAACGCGGGGTGAGCGGCTGCACCGTCCGCCGCGTTTCGCGCCGAGCCAAGCACCTGGTCATCGAGCTGAACGACGACAACCGTGTCGTCATCCAGCCCCGCATGACCGGCTCGCTCCTGGTGAGCCGGAGGCAGGGACCGGGGAGGCGGGAGGACCCGTACGACGTCCTGCACCTGCGGCTCCACACCGGCCTGCTGGTGCGCTATCGCGACGTGCGACGGCTCGGCGTGGTCCTCCTCCTCACGCCGGCGGCGTGGCGGCGGTACGACGCGGCGATCGGGCCGGAGCCCCTGGAGCCGACCTTCACGCCCCAGCGCCTCGCCCGGTCGCTGGCGCACGGGAAGCTGGCCGTGAAGAAGGCCATCATGGACCAGCGCCGGCTCGCGGGGGTCGGGAACATCTACGCGAGCGAGGCGCTGTGGGACGCCGGCATCGACCCGTCGCGGGAGGCGCGCCGCCTCCGTGCCGACGAGGTCGCCCGCCTGCACCGCGCCATCGTGGACGTGCTCGCCCGGTCCATCGCCGGACGCGGCACCACAGTCCGGGACTACCGGACCGGCACCGGGGAGCCGGGCACCTTCCAGGGACGGCTGGCGGTGTACGAGCGCGCAGGGCTGCCGTGCCTCCGGTGCGCTCGCCGGATCGTCGGGACCCACGCCGTGGACGGGCGGTCCACGTACTTTTGTCCCGGATGTCAGCGCTAGCCCTCCCGGACCTCGTGCCGTCGCGGCACACGCTCGCCGGTCTGCGCCGCCAGGTGCAGGCT
>CAYLJK010000027.1:3498-5608 GCA_964383975.1 uncultured Gemmatimonadales bacterium
AGGCTGGCGCGCCGAAGCGGCCCGGTGTGTACGAGTTTCTGGACCCGGTCGGCGCGGTCATCTATGTCGGGAAGGCGAAGGATCTGCGCACCCGCCTCCTCTCCTATTTCACGGCGCCGTGGCCGGAGTCGAAGAGCGCGCGGCTCATCCGCTGCGCGGCGACCCTGCGCTGGAACGAACAGCCCTCGGAGTTCGCGGCGCTGCTGGAGGAGCACCGCCGCATCACGCGGCTGCGCCCGGCGTACAACGTCCGGGGCGCCCGGCAGCGCGCGAGCCTCGCGTTCGTGAAGGTGACACGCGGCCCCGCGCCGAAGCTCACCGTCTCCGACCGGGCGTCGGACCCGCGCGCCTTCTATTACGGCCCGTTCTACGGGCGCGGCCGTACGGCCGATGCGGTGCGCACCCTGAGCGACCTCCTCGGCCTGCGGGACTGCGCCGAGCGCGTCCCGATGGCGTTCGCCGACCAGCCGGGGCTGTTCGGCGTCGCGGCGGCGCCGCTCTGCATCCGGCACGAGCTGGGTACCTGCCTCGGCCCGTGCGCGGCCCGGGTGGATGCCGGGCGCTACTCGCAGGCGGTGGACGCCGCGATCGCCTTCCTCGAGGGCCGATCGGCACACCCGCTGGACCGGGTCCTGGAGGCGATGGCCGACGCGTCGGAGGCGCGCGCGTACGAGCGCGCGGCCCTGTGGCGGACCAAGCTGGACGAGCTGACCGGGCTGTTCGCCGCCGTCGCGCGGCTGCGCGCCGCTGCCGAGGGCCTCAGCTTCGTCTACACCGTCCGCGACCCGACGGGGAATGGCGCGGACCGGGTCTACGCGGTGCACCAGGGGCTGGTACGGGCCGAGGCCGCGTGGCCGCGCACGCCGCTGGAGCGCCTGGCGTTCGCCGAGTCGGTGCGCCGCTGCATGGCCCCCACCGGCCCCGCGCCCATCGCCCGCAGCGGTGCGGAGATGCTGGAGCTGCTCCTGGTGATGAGCTGGTTCCGGCAGCACCCCGAGGAGTACGAGCAGACGACGCGCTGGCAGCGCTGGCTGGACGACTGACCCCGGGCCTTGCGCCCCTGAACGGCCGGTGGAGTATCTCTCCCCTTCCGACGTCATCCCTGGAGGTCCCATGCACACGCGACCGCTGGCGCTGCTCGGACTGCTGGCCGCCGCGCCGCTTGCGGCCCAGCAGCCCGCCAGCCCGGGCGAACGGCTGCCGGTCGTGAAGCACGTCCTGCCGAACGGCATGACGTTCCTGTTCCTGCGCAAGCCGGGCGCGCCGACCGTCTCGTTCGTCACCCAGTTCCGCGCCGGCGGGGTGGACGAGTGGACCGGCATCTCCGGCACGGCGCACCTCTTCGAGCACATGCTCTTCAAGGGCACGCCGACGCTGGGGACCCGCGACCACGCGGCCGAGCAGGCGATGTTCCCGCGCATCGACGCCGTTGCCGACTCGCTCACCGAGGAGTTCCGGCGCGGCGCGCTCGCCGACACCGCCCGCCTCGCGCGGCTGCGCGACCGGCTGCGCCTCCTCGAGGACTCAGCCCGTCGCTTCGTGGTGAGCAACGAGTTGGACCGCCTGCTCACGCAAAACGGCGCCGTGGGCCTCAACGCCTCGACCTTCAACGACGGCACCAACTACTTCTTCGCCCTGCCGGCCAACCGCGCCGAGCTGTGGTTCGTGCTGGAGAGCGACCGCATCCGCAACCCGGTGCTGCGGGAGTTCTACTCGGAGCGGGACGTCGTGATGGAGGAGCGGCGGCTGCGCGTGGAGACCCAGCCGTTCGGCCTGCTGCGGGAGGAGTTCCTCCAGGCAGCGTTCCGGGCGCACCCGTATGGCCGGCCCGTCGTCGGGATCGCGAGCGAAATCCAGACGGTCTCGCGCCGCGCCGCGCAGGAGTACTTCCGCCGCTACTACGGCCCCAACAACGCGGTCGTGGCCATCGTCGGGGACATCGACGTGGAACAGATGCGCGGCTGGGCCGACCGTTACTTCGGCGACATCCCGGCCGGTGAGCCGTGGCGGCCGGTGGTGACCCAGGAGCCGGCCCAGCGCGGTGAGCGCCGCATCGAGGTCGAGTACGACGCCAATCCGCAGGTGATGATCGGCTACCACGTGCCGAGCG
>CAYLJK010000027.1:5618-11737 GCA_964383975.1 uncultured Gemmatimonadales bacterium
ACGCGCCCGCGCTGGCGGTGATGGCCTCCCTCCTGACCGGCGGCCGCACCTCGCGCCTCGTCGGGCGCCTCGTCGTGCGCGACCGCTGGGCGGCGAGCGTCAACGCCGGCCTCCAACCGGGCTCGCGCTACCCGCGCCTCTTCACGTTCACGGCGACGCCGATCGCCCCGCGCACCACGCAGGAGCTGGAGGGCGCCATCTACGAGGAGATCGAGCGGCTGCAGCGCGAACCGCCCACCGACTACGAGCTGCAGCGCATCCGCAACCAGGTCGAGCGGTCGAACTATGCCCGCATCGAGGACGGCTTCGGGCTCGCGATCCAGATGGCCTCCAGCGAGGCGCTCTGGAACGACTGGGCGCAGACGTTCCGCGACCAGGGCGCCATCCTGGCCGTCACCGCCGCCGACGTCCAGCGGGTCGCGCGGACGTACTTCGCGCGCGGCAACCGCACCGTCGCCACGCTTGTCCGTCCGGCGCAGGGCGCCGGCACCAGGGGGACCGACTGATGCGCACCCCGCACCGTTCCGCCGCCGCGCTCGTCCTGCTCCTGCTCACGGGCGCCCTGCCGGTCGCCGCGCAGGGCACGCGCGAGACCGTGCAGCAGCTGATGACGCGCTTCGCGCGCATCCGCTTCACGCCACCCCAGCCGCGCCAAGTCCGGCTCAGCAACGGCATCCAGGTGTTCCTGCTCGAGGACCACACCCTGCCGCAGTTCTCGATCAACATCGTCGGCCGGCACGGCGTCGCGAACCTGCCCGACTCCTTGTGGGCCGCCGGCTGGCAGGCCGACGGGCTCATGCGCACCGGCGGCACCGCGACGCTGAGCCCCGACTCGGTGGACCGGCTGGTCGAGTACTACGCGCTCGGGATCGGCTTCTCGACCGGGCAGGAGACCTCGACGGCCTTCGGGTCGGCGCTGTCGCGCTACACCGACATTCTGCTGGACCTGCTGTTCGACATGATGCGGAACCCGCGCAACGATACGTCCCGCATCCGGGAGGTGCAGGGCCAGGTGGCCGAAGCCTGGCGGCGCCGCAACGACCAGCCCGGCAGCATCCTGAACCGGGCCTGGGGGCAGCTCATGTTGGGCGACCACCCGTTCGCCCGGAGCCTGGTGCGCCCCGAGGAGGCGGAGCGCTTCACGCCGGACCTCATCCAGGCCGTGCAGGCGCGGCTCTTCTGTCCCGACCGATTCGTCATCGGCGTGACGGGGGACTTCGTCACGGCGGAACTGCTCCAGAAGCTGGAGCGCCGCTTCCGCGGCTGGGGGCGCTGTCCGGCGGGGAACCGCGAGGTGCCGGCCGCACGCATCGCCGAGGGCCCGCGTCTGGTCCTGATCGAGAAGGAGATCAACCAGAGCAACATCCGGATGGGGCACGCCGGCGGCCTGCGTGTGGCGAACACGCCGGAGTACTTCGCCGCGCAGGTGGCGGATTTCCTGCTGGGCGGGGGCGGCGGCTTCAACTCGCGGCTGCTCCAGGAGGTGCGCAGCGACTCAGGCTTCGCCTACAGCGTCTTCTCCAACTGGGGCGCGGACACGCGGCGCGAGGAACTGTTCTTCGCCGGGGCCCAGACGCGGGCCGACAAGACCGTCGCCGCGATTCGCCTCATGTGGGGGATCATCGGCTCGATGGCGACGCGGCCGGTCACGGCCGAGGACGTGCGGCTCGCGCAGGAGTACGAGGTCAACTCGTTTGTCTTCCAGTTCGAGAACCCAGGCCAGATCGTGGCGCAGCAGCTGGGCTACGTCGTGGACGGCCTCCCGGCGAACTGGTTCGACCTCTACCTGCAGGGAATCCAGAACGTCACACCCACGCAGGTCACGGACGTGTCGCGGCGGCTGCTGCGGCCCGAGCGCCTGGTGACCGTCGTGGTGGGGATGCCGTCGGCGTTCGACGCACCGCTCTCGACGCTCGGCCCGGTGACGACGATGCGCCTGGAGGAGATCCGGCGCTGACCGCGCGCCGTTGCGGACGCGCGGCGGGGCGGTCGCCACCACGGCGGCCGCCCCGTCCATCATCAAGCGTCCCGGCTACGCGCGCACCGCCTCCCGCGCCGGCGGCTGCGCTCCGAACCCCGTGAAGACCGACTCGTAGAGACGCTTCAGCGGCGGCCGCTCCGACGCCCAGCCCAGCGCCGCCGTGAGGACGATGCTGAAGAAGACCACGACATAGGTGGTATCACGGATCAGCTCGCCCCCCGCGATCCCCGCCTGCCGCGGCAGATCCGCCAGCACCGCCGCCGCGAGCCCCTTCGGCACCAGCACCGAGATGAACCCTGCATCCCGCACCGGCGTGTCGCGATCGGTCAGCCGCCGGGCGATCACGAGGCGCGCCAGGTACACCAGCAGGGTCCCCACCACCGCGGCGAGGATGACGACCGCATCGCCGAACGCGATGGACTGGCCGAGGTACACGAAGAAGAAGGTCTTGAGGAGGAAGACCATCTCCGCGAAGAACTGCCGCTCGACGGGTGTCAGCGTGGCGAGCCGCGACGCACCCGGCCGCTTCGACAGCCGCTCGATCCAGGTGAACCGCGCATGGTTGGTCAGCGTGACGCCGAAGGCGAGCGCGGCGATGCCGCCCGAGAAGCCGAGCAGCTCCGTGCCGCCGTACACGATCAGCACGAAGGCCACGGTCGCCAGGATCGTGTTGGGGATCCGGCGCACCAACTCCAGCACGCGCATCCATGCGACGCCCCCCAGTACGCCGAGTAGCGCCGCGAAGACCATGGAGGCAGCGATCGACCCGAGCATCCGGAACGGTGCCACGGAGCCCCGCTGCACCCCGTCGAGCATGGCGAACACGGTGACGATGCAGAGCACGTCGGTGAGCGCGGACTCCAGCGTCAGGATCGTCGCCGCTTTGTCGGTGAGCGCGAGCCCGCGCGCCAGAGGGATGACTACGGCCGACGACGAGCCGCCCAGCGTACACCCGAGGAGCAGCGCCGGGAGCAGGCCAAGCCCCAGCGCCAGGACGCCGACCGCAAAGAACAGCGCGGCCGTCGCCACGAACGTCGTCACCGGGAGGCGCAGCGTCGGCCGCAGCGACCGCATGAGGGTCCCGAGGTCGATGTCGGTGCCCCCCTCGAAGAGGATGACCACGAGGGCGACACTGCTCAGGACCTGCCCCACCCGACCGAGGTCCCGCGGCTGCACGATCCCGGTGACCGGCCCCAGCAGAAGGCCCACCGCCATCAGCAGCAGGACGTCCGGGATCCGGGTGCGCTGGAACACGATCCCGAAGAGGTGGGCCAGGAAGATGAGCCCGCCCAGGGCGAGGACGACCACCGTCATCTCACCCCTCCGACAACGGGACGATGCGCGCGCGCGGCGGGATGCCGGGCTCGGTCTCCATGATGGCCACCGTCACCGGCAGGTCGAAGCGGCGCGGCCCGGCGGAACCCGGGTTCAGCACCAAGCTGAAGTCGGGCAGGTCGCGGATCAGCGGCCGGTGTGTGTGACCGTAGACCACGACGTCGGCGTGGGGGAAGGCCCGTTTGAGCGCTTCGGGATCGGGCGACGCGAACTGGTCGCCGTGGGTCACGGCGAAACGGAAGTTGTCGAGGTCCAGCTCCGCCACCCGCGGCAGGTGCCGGCGCAGCGTCCAGCCGTCGGTGTTCCCGTACACGGCGGTCACGGGCGCGAGCAGCGCCAGCTCGTCGAGGATCGAGGCGTCGCCGACGTCGCCCGCGTGCAGGATCCGGTCCACGCGCGCGAAGACTTCGCGCACTTCGGGCCGCAGCAGCCCGTGTGTGTCCGCGATGATGCCGAGCCTCAACGGGCCCGCTTCCCGCCGCCGCCCCAGCGCGGCGCCACCTCGACCTCGAGGCCGAGGTGGTCGAGGATCCGTTGCACCAGGAAGTCCACGAGGTCCGCGATGCGGGAGGGGCGGTGGTAGAAGCCGGGAGCTGCCGGCATCACGGTCGCCCCCGCCTCGGTCACGGCGACGATGTTCCTGGCGTGCACCAGCGAGAGCGGCGTCTCGCGCGTGACCAGCAGCACCCGGCGGCGCTCCTTCAGCGCCACGTCCGCCGCGCGCTCGATGAGACTCCGGCTGGTCCCGAGGGCCACCGCCGCCAACGTCCCCATCGAACAAGGGCACACCACCATCCCCGCCGAGCGCGCGGAACCGGATGCTGGCGCCGCCCCCCGGTCGTCGTCGTCGAACACCTCGACCGTGGGCCAGCGCCCCCCTGTCGCCCGCCGCAACGCGGCAAGGTCGCCGATGCCGCTCTCCTCTCGGAGCAGCCGCCAGCCGTGGCTCGAGACGATGAGCCAGACCTGCACCCGCTCCCGCACCAGCACCTCCAGCAGCCGGACGCCGTACGGCGCCCCGGAGGCACCCGTCAGCGCCAGCACGATGGGAAGCTGCGTCACGATCCCCTCCGGTTCGGCGTTGGACGGCGCACCGGGTGCGCAGGCGGCCGCGGGGGTGGGGGTCGCCGCACCCGTTGCGGCTTCCGCGGACGCTGCTTCCGCGGTCCCTCAGCGCACCGCATCGGCCAGCGCCCCCAGCATGATGACGCTGGCGATCACCCCGTTCATCGAAAAGAACGCCAGATCCAGTCGCGAGTAGTCACCCGGACGCACCAGTCGGTGCTCCCAAGCGAGCAGGACCGCGGCTACACCCAGGGAGGCCCAGTACCACCGACCGAACGCCGCCTCCACCCCCCACGCTGCAAGCGACACAACTGCAACGAGATGGAGCACGCGTGCCACCCATATGGCGCTTCGTGCTCCCAGCGCGACCGCAGCGGACCTCAGTCGGTGCTCCCGGTCGAAGCTCTCGTCCTGAAGCGAGTAGAGGATATCGAACCCCGCCACCCACGACGAGACACCGAGCCCGAGGACCCAGAGGACCCACCACGGGTCGGTCCACTCCCCGCTGATGGTGAGGTAGCCGCCGGCCGGCGCGAACACGAGGGACCACCCGAGCCACAGGTGGCACAGAGCGGTGAACCGCTTGGTGTACGAGTACGCCAGCGTCCAGACCCACGCGATCGGTGCCAGCCGCAGGCAGAGGTCGTTGATGCGCGCGACCAGGAGGAAGAACGCGATGCTCATCACAACGACCAGCGCCCACGCCTCCGGCACGCTCATCCGGCCCGCCGGCAGCTCCCGCTCCGCCGTGCGCGGGTTCAGGGCGTCATAGTGCCGGTCCACGATCCGGTTGAAGCCCATCGCCGCAAACCGCGCCACCGTGAATGCCGCCACCGCCAGCGCCACCCTTCCCCACGGGACCGGGTAGCGCAGCGAGGCGGCGGCCATGCCCACGACCACGAACGGGAGGGCGAAGACGGTGTGCGCGACCTTGACGAAGTTCGCCCAGGTGACCATCCGCCCGCGCCCCGGCAGCAGCTGTCCGTCCACACCCGTCGTCACGGCAGGCGGATCCCCAGTGAGGCCCACCGTTCGTCCACCTTGCGTTTCGTCCCCTCGTCCATGGCGATGACCTCGGGCCATTCGCGGGTGAAGCCCTCCTCGGGGAGCTTCCGCGTCGCGTCGATCCCCATCTTGGACCCGAACGTGAACGTCCGGCTCGCGTGGTCCAGGACGTCCATCGGCCCCAGCGTGAAGCGGACGTCACGCTCCGGGTCGATGTTGTTGAGCGCCACCCACCAGGCCTCGTCGGCTTCGCGAACGTTCACCCAGCGATCCACGACCACCAGCACCTTCGCGAGCGACATCAGCCCGGCCCCCCACAACCCGTGCATCACCTTCCACGCATGGCCCGGGTACTTCTTGTCGATGCTGACGAAGACCAGGTTGTGGAAGATGCCGTACGCCGGCATGTGGTAGTCCACCACCTCGGGCAGCGTCAAGCGCAGGAGCGGGAGGAAGATGCGCTCCGTCGCGTGGCCCAAGTAGAAGTCCTCCATCGGCGGACGGCCGACGATGGTCGCCGGACAGATGGCATCCCGCCGGTGCGTGATGGCCGTGACGTGGACCCGCGGGTAGAGGTCCGCAAGGGAATAGAACCCGGTGTGGTCGCCGAACGGCCCCTCCGTCACCAGTCGCTCGGCGGGGTCGATGTACCCCTCGATCACGATCTCCGCCTCGGCCGGCACCTCGAGGTCGCTCGTCACGCAGCCGGTGAGGCGCACCGGCTCCCGGCGCA
>CAYLJK010000028.1:0-1304 GCA_964383975.1 uncultured Gemmatimonadales bacterium
CGCGCGCGGCGAGCGCGCGGACGATGTGAGGACCGATGCCGCGGGAGGCGCCCGTCACCAGCGCGACGGCGCCGGCCAGATCCCTCAGCGCGTCCTCCGCGCCAGGGTGTGGCAGTCGGCGCAGTCGCCGAGGAAGTCGCCGTAAACGTCCGCGCGGTCGTCCGGGCGCGTCGTGAGCTGGGCGCGGCGGGCGAGGTCGTGGACCGTGCGCGCCAACTCCTCGATCTCGACGGCGCGCCCGGTGCGCACGGCCGCCTCGCCGAGGTAGAGCGGCGCATCCGCGAGCGCCAGGGCGCCCGCGGCCCAGGCGGAATCCGACGGGCCGATGAGACCTTCCCACATGCGGTCCGCCGCCCAGAGGTGCCGGGTCATCTGCTGGCCGACGCCGGACGGAGTCCCGCTCGGCCGCGTCGCCGCGACGAAGCGCGGCCCGCGGCCCGCGGCCGCGTGGCAGGCGCCGCACATGCGCCCCATCCGCGCGGTGGCGAGGCCCGCCGCGTGCACGCTCGCGGCCTCCACGACGCGGGCCGCCTGCGCCCGCAGCTCGCGCGCATAGATGGCGATCCCGGGCGCGAACTCCGGCGGCTCCTCGTGGTCGGCGATCCACCGCGCGGCCGTCCGGGCGGCGGCCAGGTCCCCCCGGATCACCGCCGTCTGCACCTCGCCGACCCGCTGGTAGTGGGTCCACATGTGGCGCTGCGCGGGCGTCGGTCGGTGGCAGGCGCTGGCGAGCAGGACGGCGGCGGGGACCAGCAGGGCGGCGGGACGCACGGGACTCCTCCGATGCGGCATGCCCGGAATCTACCGCGCGGCGGCCCGGGAGGAGAGGGTTGGAGCGGAACGGGGGCCAGGGCGCGCACGCCCCGGCCCCCGCGCCCCGCGGTTCGGACTAGTTCGTGGACCGCGCCAGGTCGTGGCAGGCGGCGCAGCGGCCGAGCACGGCGCCGAGGATCCCTGCGCGCTCGGCCTGCCCGGTCGCGCCCTGCCCGCTGATCGCGGTGTTGCGGACCTCGTTGGCGAGCCGCTGGGTCTCCTCGTTGAGCGCCTCCTGGCCGATGCGGGCGACGTACATCGGCGCCTGCGACAGCGCGGCGGCCCCCGCGCTCCAGGTCGCCTCGGACGGTCCGATCAGCCCCTCCCACATCCGCTCGACGGCCCAGGCGTGGCGGCGCATCGCGCTGGTCACCTCGCCGGTGCCGGCCTCCGGGGTCGTGATGACCGAGAGCCGGGGGCCGCTCCGGGCGGCGGCGTGGCACGAGCCGCACGCCTCCGCGATCCCGGCGGCGCCGGCCGCGGCGATTCGT
>CAYLJK010000028.1:1314-11666 GCA_964383975.1 uncultured Gemmatimonadales bacterium
CGTCGCCCGCCGCGATGACGCGCTCGGCCTGCTCGCGGAGCCGCTCGGCGTAGGGAGCGAGCGGGGCCGCCCACGTGCTCGGCTCGCGCGTGACGAGCGCCCGGGCCGCCTCGCGGGCGCGGTGGACGTCGCCGGCGATGACGGCGCGCTGCACGTCAATGGCGCGGCCGTAGTGGGCCTGCATGAGGGGAGCGGGCGTGGACGCGGGCGGCGCGCACGCCAGCACCACACCCGCGAGGACGATAGGCGGACGCACATGCATCAGGACACTCCCTTTCGGATGGGACGACGAGCAACCTCACCTGATACGCGTGACGCGCGCAAGATGCTGCGCGTGCGACGAGCGCGATTCGATCGGTCGTTCGCCTCTCCTCTGAAGCAACCCTCAGCCTTTTTTCATGAAGTCTTGCGACGGCGGGCGCTACAACTGGACGGTGGCACGACGGGCGCCGCGGTCCGCGGCGGCCCGGTGGGTGCCGTACGGGTGGGATCACGGCATGATCCTCGGCGTCGGGGTGGACGTCTGCGCGGTGCCGCGCATGGCGCGCGAGCTCGCCCGCGAGGGCGGGGGGTTCCGCGACGCGGTGTTCACCCCCGCCGAGGTCCTGCGGTGCGACGCCCGCGCCGACGCCGCGTGCGCCTACGCGCTGCACTACGCGGCGAAGGAGGCGGCCTGGAAGGCGCTCGGCGGCGCGCCCGACGCGGGGGCGCTGCGCGACGCCGAGCTGCGGGCGGATCCCGCGGGCGCGCTGCACCTCGCCTTCCGCGGCCGCGCTCGGGCCGCGGCGCTCGCGCGCGGCGTCACGCGCGCCCATCTCTCGCTCACCTCGACCGACGCCCGGGCCCTGGCCGCCGTGGTGCTCGAGGCGGCGGATGCCGCCGCCATGGAGGATGTCCGTGCCGACTTATGAGGAGCTGTGCCGGGACTTCGACTGGTCCATCGCCGAGCGCGCGCTCGGGTGGTCCCGGGGCGACCCGATCAACATCGGCTGGTACTGCTCCGACTGGATCTGCCGGCTGGGGCGCGGCGGGGTGCCCGCGCTCATCTGGGAGGACTTCCAGGGGAACGGCCGCAGCTACACCTTCGACGACCTGCGCCGCAAGTCCGACGCCGTCGCGCAGTTCCTCCGCAACCTCGGCCTCGGTCCCGGGGAGCGGATCTGCCTGTTCCTGGACCGGGTGCCGGAGCTGTACATCGGCTTCCTCGGCATCCTCAAGATGGGCGCGATCGCTCAGCCGCTCTTCTCCGCCTTCGGCGAGGAGTCGCTCCAGGTGCGCCTCGAGAACGCGGGCACCGCGGCGATCCTGACGCAGAAGAAGCACGTCGGAAAGGTGCGGAAGATCCTCGCCTCGCTGCCGAACCTGCGGCACGTGGTGGTGGTGGACGCCGGGACGGCGGCGCTCCGGGAGCGCGAGACCTCGATGGTCCTCGACGCCCTGACCGTGCCGGCGCACTTCGAGATCGCGCACACCGTCGCGGAGACGCCCTCGGTGCTGCACTACACGTCGGGCACGACGGGGCAGCCGAAGGGCGCCCGCCACGTGCACGGGTCGCTTCCGGCCCAGTACCTCACGGCCAAGTGGGTGCTGGACCTCCGCCCGGACGACATCTGCTGGTGTAACGCCGACCCGGGGTGGGTGACCGGCACGTCGTACGGGATCATCGGGCCGTGGGCCAACGGCGTCACGCAGGTCGTCCTCGACTCCGGCTTCAACGCCGAGCGCTGGTACCGCTTTCTCGAGCGGCACCGGGTGACGGTCTGGTACTCGGCGCCGACCGCGATCCGGCTGCTGATGCGGGAGGGCCGCGACCTGCCCGGGCGCTTCGATCTCTCGTCGCTGCGCCACCTCGCGAGCGTCGGCGAGCCGCTCAACGCCGAGGCGGTCGTGTGGTCCCAGGAAACGTTCGGGAAGCCGTTCCACGACACCTACTGGCAGACGGAGACCGGGGCCATCGTGATCACCAACCTCCCCGGGATGCCGGTGAAGCCGGGTTCGATGGGCCGCGCGTTCCCGGGGATCACCGCGACGGTGCTCGACCCGAAGTCCGGGGAGCCGCTCGACCGGCCGGGGGCCGTCGGGGTCATCGCCCTGCGGCCCGACTGGCCCTCGCTGCTGCGCGGCTACTGGAACAACCCGAACGCCTACGACGCCCGGTTCCGCGGGGGATGGTACCTGTGCGGCGACCGGGCCAGCCGCGACGCCGACGGCTACTTCTGGTTCGTCGGCCGGGACGATGACGTCATCAACACCGGCGGCCATCTCGTGGGGCCGTTCGAGATCGAGTCGGCGCTGCTCGAGCACCCGGCGGTGGCGGAATCCGCCGCCGTCGCGAAGCCCGATCCGATCAACATGGAGGTCGTCAAGGCCTTCGTGTGCCTCAAGCCCGGATTCGAGCCCAGCCCCGATCTCGAGCTGGAGATCATGAACGCGATCCGCCGGCGCCTCTCGCCGCTGGCGATGCCGCAGGAGATCGCGTTCGTCCCGTCGCTGCCGAAGACGCGCAGCGGCAAGATCATGCGTCGCGTCCTGCGCGCCCAGGAGTTCGGCGAGCCGGTCGGCGACGTCTCGAGCATGATGGAGGAGTGAGACCGATGGACGAGCTGCAGCGCGTCATCCGCGACTACGTGGTGAAGGAGTACCTCGAGGAGGGCGACGACCGCGAGATCACCGCCCGGACCCCGCTCATCTCCGGCGGGATCGTGGACTCGTTCTCGATGGTCTCCCTGAAGCGGTTCCTGGAACGCAAGTACGACATCCGCATCCCCGACGCCGACGCCACGCCGGACGCGTTCGACACGGTGGAGCGGATCGCCGCGCTGGTCGAGCGGTTCCGGAAGCCGTCGGCCGCCGGCGTCTGAGGGAGGGCCCGCCATGTACGCCACCGCCGCCCGCGACTGGTACGTGCACGAGCTGGAGGCACTGCGCGAGGCCGGGCTCTTCAAGCAGGAGCGCTACATCCACACCCCACAGGGCGCTGACATCGAGGTGGAGTTCCCCGCCGGCGCCCCCGGGAAGCGCGTCATCAACCTCTGCGCCAACAACTACCTCGGTCTCTCGAGCCATCCGGAGGTGATCCGCGCCGCGCACGCCGGCCTCGACGAGCGCGGCTACGGCATGTCGAGCGTGCGGTTCATCTGCGGGACGCAGGACCGGCACCGCCAGCTCGAAGAGCGCCTGACGGCGTTCCTCGGGACCGAGGACACGCTCCTCTTCCCGAGCTGCATGGACGCCAACGCCGGCGTCTTCGAGGCCGTCCTCGGCGAGCAGGACGTCATGATCGCCGACCGCCTGGTGCACGCCTCCATCGTGGACGGGATGCGGCTCTGCAAGGCGATGCAGGACACGTACAAGCACGCCGACATGGCGCACCTAGAGGAGAAGCTCCAGGAGCACCAGGACAAGCGCTTCCGCCTCATCATCACCGACGGCGTCTTCTCGATGGACGGCGACTTCGCGCCGCTCGACCGCATCGTCGAACTCGCCGAGCGCTACGACGCGATGGTGTTCCTGGATGACTCCCACGCATCCGGGTTCATCGGGCGGACGGGACGGGGGACGCACGAGCACTTCGGCGTGGTGGGGCGCATCGATCTCATCACGACGACGCTCGGCAAGGCGCTCGGCGGCGCGTCCGGCGGCTGCGTGAGCGGCCGCCGCGAGCTGGTCGAGATGTGCCGCCAGCGAGCGCGGCCGTACCTCTTCTCGAACACCCTCGCCCCGGTGATCGTCGCCGGCAGCCTCAAGGTGCTGGAGCTCATCTCCGCCTCCACCGAGCGGCGCGACAAGCTGGAGTGGAACGCGCGCTACTGGCGGCGGCTCCTCACCGAGGCGGGCTTCGACCTGAAGGCCGGAGAGAGTCCGATCGTCCCGGTCATGCTGTACAACGCCAAGCTCGCGCAGGACGTGGCGCGCGACCTGTTCGACGAGGGGATCTACGTCGTCGGCTTCTTCTTCCCCGTGGTGGCGAAGGGCCAGGCGCGCATCCGCACGCAGCTCTCCGCCGCGCACGAGCGGGAGCACCTGGACCGGGGCATCGAGGCGTTCGTGAAGGTGGGGAGGAAGTACGGCATCCTGGGGAAGAAGCGGGCGGAGATCATCGAGCGGTACGGGATGTAGCGCGCCCCGAAGGAGGGCCGCCGTGAACGCGACGCAGACGATCGGGATCCCGCTCCCCGAGGGCGTGCGGGCCAGCGACGACGAGCTCGCGTACCTGGAGCAGCTGTGCCGGGCCGTCGTCGGCCTCCGCTATGACGACGACCCCCGATGGGAGCGCATCGCCGGCCAGCTGGAGCACGCCGGCTGGCAGGTGAACTGGGGGCTCACCTTCTACGCCGAGGCCCGCCGCGGGGGCCACGTCGAGCAGGCGCTCGGCCGCACCCGCGGCGAGGCGTTCGACGAACTGTGCCAGCTCACCCTCCTCGACGAGTGCGGCGGCTGCCCGTAGCCGCCGCACGCCGGGCGGGCACGCCGCTGTAGATTGCGGCGTGTCCGCCCCGACCAGCGCCGCGATCCCCGAACCCCACGGCTTCCCCGCCGAGCTGCGGGCGATGGTGCGCCTCGCGGCACCCATCATCGTCGTGCAGCTCGGCTGGATGGCGATGGGCGTGGTGGACACGGTCATGGTCGGTCGCGTCTCCGCCGAGGCGCTCGCGGCCGTCGCGCTCGGCAGCCTGTACGGCTACGCGGCGTCCATCGCGGGGATCGGCGTGCTGATGGCGCTCGATCCGCTCGTCGCCCAGGCCGTCGGGGCGCGCGACGCCGCGGCCGTCGCGCGCGCCCTCCAGGGCGGGCTGGTGCTGGCGGTGGTGGTGGCCCTCGGCTCCACGCTGCTCGCCCTGCCCGCCGGGGCGCTGCTCCGCGCCCTCCGGCAGAGCCCGGCCGTCGTGCCGCTGGCGGAGCGCTACGTGCTGGTCTCGTTCCTCGGGCTCCTGCCTCTGTACGTCTTCTTCGCGCTCCGCCAGACGCTCCAGGCGCTGGGGCACCTCGCGCCGGTCGTCTGGACGATGGTGCTCTGCAACCTCGTGAACGCGGGTCTCAACTGGGCCTTCATCTTCGGCAAGGCCGGCGCGCCCGCGCTCGGCGTCACCGGCGCCGCGCTGGCCACGACGATCAGTCGCTGGCTGATGGGCGCGGTGCTCGCCGCGGCCGGCTGGCGGTACCTGCGGCCGCACCTGCGGCCGTGGCGCCGCGACGCCGTGCGCCGCGGCCCGCTCCTCGGCATGCTCCGGCTCGGGATCCCGATCGCGATCCAGTACGAGCTGGAGTTCAGCGCGTTCGCGATCATCGGGCTGCTGATGGGCTCGCTCGGCGCCGTGCAGATGGCGGGACACCAGGTGGCGCTGAACCTCGCGTCCGTCACCTTCATGGTGCCGCTGGGCGTCTCCGGGGCCGCGGCGGTGCTGGTGGGCCGGGCGGTGGGCCGGGGCGACGCGGCGGAGGCCCGCCGCGCCGCCGCCGCGGCACTGGCCTGCGGCGTGACGTTCATGGCGGGGAGCGCCGCGGCGATGCTCGTCGTGCCCGCCTGGTTCGCCGGTCTCTACACGAGCGCACCCGACGTGGCGGCGATGGCGGCCCTGCTCATCCCGATCGCCGGAATGTTCCAGGTGTTCGACGGCATCCAGGTGGTGTCCATCGGCATCCTCCGCGGCGTCGGTGACACCCGCACGCCGATGGTGGTGAACGTGCTCGGCTTCGTCCTGATGGGGCTGCCGGTCAGCTGGTACCTCGGCCTGCGGCTCGGGCAGGGGCCGACGGGGCTCTGGTGGGGGCTGACGCTGGGACTCGTGGTGGTCGCGACCGTCCTGGTCCTGCGCGTCCGCGCGAAACTGACCGGTGCGGTCCGGCGGCTCGTGCTGGAGCCGGCGCCCGCGGCGGAGTGACCGCGCCGCTCAGCGGCCGTCGAGCACGCGGCGCACCGCGTGGGCGAGCTGCGCCGTCGTCCACGGCTTGCGCAGGAACGGCAGGGACGCGTCCAGCGAGCCCGTCTCGTCGCCGGCGTAGCCGCTGGTGAAGAGGAAGCGCGGCGCCGCGGCCCGGTGCCGCACCGCCTCCCACAGGGCCACGCCGCCCTTGCGCGGCATGACCAGGTCCGTCACCACCAGGTCCACCCGCGGCCCGATGCCGAGCAGCGCGAGGGCGTCCTCGCCGTCCACCGCCGTGCGGACCCGGTAGCCGAGCTGCACCAGCGCGCGTTCGGCGGTGCGCCGGACGACCTCGTCGTCCTCGACCACGAGCAGGTGCTCCGTGCCGCGCGGCGGCGGCTCCGCCCGTTCCGCGTCCGCCTCCCCCGCGGGCTCCGGAAGCAGCGGCAGGTACACCGTGAACAGCGTCCCCCCGCGCGGCGCCGACTCCACCGTGATGTACCCGTGGTGCTGCTTCACGAGGCCGTACACCATGGCCAGGCCGAGGCCGGTCCCGGCGCCGTGCGGCTTGGTCGTGTAGAAGGGCTCGAAGATGCGCGCGCGGTGGCGCTCGTCAATCCCCGAGCCGGTGTCTGAGACGCCGAGGCAGGCGTACACGCCCGGGGCGCCGAAGCCGTGCGTCGCGCGGAACGCGGCGTCGAGCGTCGCGGTCCCGGTCGAGAGGCGCAGGGTGCCGCCCTGCGGCATGGCGTCGCGCGCGTTCGTCGCGAGGTTGAGCAGGATCTGCTGGAGTGCCGCGCGGTCCGCTCGCACCGGAGCCGGCCGGCCGTCGGACACGACCTCCACGGCGACCGACTCGGGGAGCATCCGCCGCAGCATCCGCATCTCCTCGGACACCTGCGCGGCGAGGTCCAGGGTCTCCATCTCGAGCTGCTGGCGCCGCCCGAAGGCGAGCAGCTTGCGGACCATCTGGGCGGCGCGGTCGGCGGCGCGGGCGGCCTCGACGATCTCCTCGCGCAGCCCGGTCAGCCCGGGCGGACACGCGTCCAGCGCGAGGTCGAGGTTCGACACGATCGCCGTGAGGACATTGTTGAAGTCGTGCGCGATACCGCTCGTCAGCTGCCCCACCGCCTCCATCTTCTGCGCCTGGCGCAGCTGCGCTTCCAGCTGGCGGTGCCGCGTCACGTCCTCCGCCACCATCTCGAACGACTCCACCGCGCCGGCGGCGTCGAGGATCGGGCGGCCGGAGAGCCGCACCCGGATCACCTCGCCGTCCCGCCGCTTCCAGTCCACCTCCACCCCGGTGTAGCGCTGTCGCGGCCCGTAGTCGCGGAGCACGCGGTCGCGCTCGCCGGGCCGCAGGTACACGTCCCGGGCCATGTCCAGGGCCTGCAACTCCTCCTCGCGCTCGTACCCGAGCATCTCGACCAGCGCGCGGTTGGCCGAGAGGAACCGACCCTCGGGGCTCGAGCGGTAGATGCCAACCGCCGCCTGCTCCACCAGCTCCCGGTACTTCGCCTCCGAGCGGCGCAGGTCGGACTCGGCGCGCTTGAGGTCGGTGATGTCCACGGCGTTCGCGAGCACGTAGGGCGTGCCGCCCTCGGGCCGGCGCACCACCGCGCGGAACGCCCAGACCCGCTCCTCGCCCGTCGCCGTGAGGGCCGGGATCAGCCCGTCGATGGGAGCGTCTTCCTGCATCTGCGTGAAGGTCGCGACCACCGCGTTCCGCGAGCGCTCCGGGACGAAGATCGTGAGCGGCCGCCCCACCACCGCGGCGGGTTCGTAGCCGAGCGAGCGCGTGACCGCGGGATTGATGGAAAGGATCGTCCCGTCGAGATCGAGCGTGAGGATGATCCCGTGGCTGTGCTCGACCAGCTCGCGGTGGCGGCGCTCGCTCTCGCGCAGGAGGTCGTCGGAGCGGACCCGCTCGGTGACATCCCGGAGCACGCCGAACTGCCGCGTGAGCCGGCCGGAGCGGTCGCGGAGGGGGACCACGACGTCCTCGACCCAGCGCCAGTCGCCGGTGCGCGCGTGGCGCAGCCGGTAGAGCCGCGTGCCGGGGCTGCCGCGCAGGAAGATCTCCCGCGTGACGGCGAGGACCGACGGCTGGTCGGCGGGGTGGACGAGGGCGAACCAGCGGCGGACGTCGCCGAGGAAGACGTCGGGCTCGTAGCCGAAGATGTCCCGGACACGGTCGCTGACGAACACGACCTCCCCGGTCATGATCTCGCGGCCGAGCTGCCCGACGGCGTACACCACCTCGTTGATGAGCGACAGGATGAGCCGCTGCAGCTCGTCCTCCGGCGCCAGCGCCCCGTCGTCGGGGCCCTCGACAGCGATGTCGGCGTGTGGCGACATGCGTGCACGATGGGGAGGAGGGCGCGCGGAGTCAATTCGCCCGCGCCGGATGGACCCTAGAGCAGCGCGACGAGCTCGCCCAGGACGGGCCGCAGGAGCGCCGCCTCGGCTGGCGTCTCGCGCAGCAGCGCGAAGTCGGCGAAGTCGAACCCCGGCGTCACGGTGCAGCCGACGAGCGCGTAGCCGCCGCGCACGCGCGCCGCCTGCCAGGAGCCCCCTGGGACGAGGCGCTGCGGCGCCGCGTCCGCTGCGAGGCCGAGCAGCCGGCGCTCCACCGCGACGCCGCCGGGCGCGAGCGTGAACAGCTCGACCGGGTCCCCTTCGTGGAAGTGCCACAGCTCGTCCGCGCGGAGGCGGTGCCAGCGGCTCCCGCACGCGCCGTCGAGGAGGAACAGGATCGCGCTGCCGGCGTCCCGCGGGCCGTCGAAGCCGGGGAGTCGGACCGGTCCGGCGGTGCGGACGGTCTCGCGGTACCAGCCCCCCTCGGGATGCGGTTCCAGGCCGAATCGGGCGATCAGTTCCCTTGCGCGCGCATGCACCTTGCATACACTCCGGGTGCGGGCGTCTCCCGCAGGAGTACTCCGCCACCCCGACCGGCGCAAGCCGCGAGGACCCGTCGTGACGACCGCCCTCAGTCCGCTCACCCGCGACATGGTGTTCCAGGGGCTCGCGCGCTCCATCGGCTCGACGCCGATGTTCGCCATCGAGTGCACCTTCCGCGGCGCGCGCCGGCGGCTGTACGCCAAGGCGGAGCATCTCAACCTCACCGGGAGCGTCAAGGATCGCATGGCGCTGCACGTGCTGCGCCGGGCCTACGCGGACGGGCGGATCTCGCCGGGGGACACCATCGCCGAGGCGACGAGCGGGAACACGGGGATCGCGTTCAGCGCCGTCGGCCGCGCGCTCGGACACCCGGTCGTCATCTTCATGCCCGACTGGATGAGCCGGGAGCGGGTCGCCCTGGTCCGCAGCTTCGGCGCGGAGATCGTGCCGGTCAGCCGCGCGGAGGGCGGCTTCCTGGGGAGCATCCGGCGCGCGGAGGAGCTGGCGGCGACGCAGCCGCACGTCTTCCTGCCGCGGCAGTTCTCCAACGCGGCGAACGTCGAGGCGCACGAGCGGACGACCGGCCCTGAGATCGCCGCCCAGCTCGACGCGCGCGGTCTCGTCCCCGATGCGTTCCTCGCCGGCGTTGGCACCGGGGGGACGGTGATGGGGGTCGGACGGTTCCTGAGGACGGTGAACCCGGCGGTGCGCGTGTACCCGCTCGAGGCGGCGGAGTCCCCGACGCTGTCCGCCGGGCACAAGGTGGGGCAGCACCGCATCCAGGGGATCTCGGACGAGTTCATCCCCGCCATCGTGGACCTCGCCGCGCTCGACGAGGTGATCGCCGTCTCGGACGGCGACGCGATCCTGATGGCGCGCGCGCTCGCCTCTCGGCTCGGCCTCGGGGTCGGCATCTCGTCGGGCGCGAACTTCATCGGCGCCCTGCTGGTCCAGGAGCGGCTCGGTCCGGACGCCGTGGTTGTGACGGTCTTCTCCGACGACAACAAGAAGTACCTGTCCACGGCGCTGTTCGGCGACGAGCCGGTGCGCGACGACTACGTGACGCCGGGCGTGGAGCTGCACGGCTTCGAGGTCCTGCGCCGCGCGTGCCGGACGTGCTCGGACCGCGACGAATGCGAGCACTGGCTCGAGCGCTGATCGGAGCCGCGCCCGTCACCGGCGGCGGCCGCGGCGTGCCCAGCATCCCGGTCGCGTCCGCGGATTCCTCGCTCGCGGGGACGGTGGTGTTCGTGGGCCTCGACCTGCCGGCCCCGGGAACCGTCGTCGGCGGTCACGCCCAGGGCGCGCAGTCCGCGGCCTTGCGGTGGGCCCACCATCGCACCGCGGAGACGCGGGTGGCGTGGGGCCAGGCCGCCGCGCGGGTCGCGAACGGGAAGGCCTTCGCCCTCGTGACCGCAGCCGATGACCGGGTCGTGGGGGTGAGGCTGCGGGTTTTCGTTGAGGCTGTCGGTGTTGCCTTCTGCGGGGGTGTTGATGTCCATGAAGTGGCGAGGCTGGTTTGGCTTGATGTGCAGGGGGGCGTTTTTGAGCTGCGAAGATCCCGCCTCCCTGGCCCGCGAGAGTTTT
>CAYLJK010000029.1:0-11522 GCA_964383975.1 uncultured Gemmatimonadales bacterium
GCCACCGTCGTGCTCGTCGTGGGCGCCAGGCGCAGGCTGCACGCCTCGTCGAGTTTCCCGGTTTCGATCACCGCGTCGGCCACGCGCCCCAGGGCCGTCTCCCGGTCGCGGGTGATGGCGATCAGCGGGACCTTCATCCGCCGCAGCGTGGGGATCACGGCCAGCAGTTCCGCCGTCTCGCCGCTATTGGAAACGGCCAGGACGACGTCCTGCGGTCCGACCATCCCCAGCCGCCCGGCGGCGTGCTGGTGAATGGATGCACTTGGCGGTGTTGGCACGAGAGCAGCCACTTCAGACACTTCGAATCACGGACGTCCTCGCCGGCGGATTGCAGGGGCTGCGGCGGCCGGACCAGCGCAGCGTCTCGTGGGCGCTCTCGCTGCGCCGATCCCGCCGCGGCGATGCCTGGTGGGAGCGGGCGCTGGTGGACCGCCTGACCGTGAGCGCGCTGTGGGGGTCCGGCTCCTCGCGGACCGAGCTCTCCACGGCCACCTCCCGAATGTCGGACCTGCGCGCCGACTATTCCGCGAGCCCCGGCGACCGGTCGGTGTCCGCGCTGCCGGGGTTCCTCCGCGGCGCGCTCGACCGGCTCCCGAGTTTCCTCCGGCGCAGCGAGCTGGTCCAGGGCCTGCGCACGAGCCGCCTGCGGGTGACGCCCGTGACACTCGCCTTCGGGGCCGGGCTCGCCCGGACGAGCGCGGACCGCACCAGCTACCGGCTGCCCATCGCCACCGCCGCCGACTCGGCGGTCCCCGTGCTCTCGAGCAGCGCGGTGCTCCGCTCCAACGCCCGCATCGATCTGCGGCCGTTCGCCTCGCTGTCCCTGGGCGCCTCCGCGACCTGGGACCGCGACCTCAAAGACTACGGCGGCTCGACGACGATCGGGGCGATCGCGCAGCAGAGCCGGCAGCGGTTCCTCGGCATCGACGTGGGCTTCCTGCGGCAGCAGACGCTCACCACGCGGCTCGGATGGACCCCGCCGCTGGCCTCGTGGGTGCGCCCGCGGTTCGCCTGGTCCTCGGACTTCGCGCTCAGCCGGGACCCCAACGCCGGACAGCCGGAACGGACGGAAGGCGACAGCGCCGGCGGGTACCGGCTGCCGACCACCTGGGCGAACGGAATGTCCGCGGACCTGTCGGCGAGCCTGGACCTCTCCCGGCTGCTGCGCAACCTGCTGGGCGATTCCTCCGGCGTGCGCGACCTCCTCGACCGGATCACGTCGGTGGACGTCGGTCGGCGCATTACGCGCCGCTCGCAATACTCGCGGGCGGGATTCGACCCCGGCCTCCGCTACCGGCTCGGGCTCGGCGGCTTCGGGTCGTTCGCCAGGCAGGGCGAGGCGCTCGCGAGTGCCGCGAACGACCAGCAGAACGACCGCGCGACGGTCGCGATGCGCCTCCCTGCCGGTCTGCAGGTTGCGGGCCAGTACGCGCAGACCGTGACCGAGAACCTCGTGCGGCGGGAGACCCGGCAGCAGCTCCAGCGGACAACGGACACCGACTGGCCCAACGTCACGGGCCGGCTCCTCTGGGCGCCGCGCAGGTCGCTCGCCGGCCTGCTCACCAACGTCACCGTCACGGCCGGCTACCAGGAGCGGAGCACCCGCACGGTGCAGCCGCCGCTCGAGCCCGGGGCCTCCGGGGCCGGCGGGCTGCGCTCCGTGCAGGAGACCCGCTCGACGCCGGCCTCGCTCTCCCTGGTCTGGGCGCGGGGCGTCACCACGACGGTCGCGACGACGAACGAGCGCTCGCGGGCCGACCGGACGGGGAACCCGACTCTCGGGGCCCGCCGCTCGAGCAGCGCTGACCTCACCTTCGCGTTCCGCCCGCCGCAGGATATCGTTCCTCTGCGCAGCGACGTGCGGACGTCGCTCCGGTACCTCAGCGCGCGCAGCAGCACCTGCGTGCAGCGCGTCGGTGCCGCCACCTGCCAGGCGGTGGCGGACTCCCGTCGCCGGGAGGTCAACCTGACCATGGATACCGACCTGCCGCCGTCCGTCAGCGCCGGCCTCGCGCTTGGTTACGTCCTGAACGACGACCGGCACGTGAACCGCAAGTTCGCGCAATGGACCCTGGCCGTCAGTGCCCGCGTGTACTTCGGCGCGGGGGAGGTCCAGTGAGGCACGCGGCGGCGGCGTGCGCGGTGCTGGCGCTCGGGGCGAGCAACAGCGCCGCCCAGGCACCGGCCTTCGACGGCGAGCAGGCGCTGCGATGGGTGGAGCACCAGGTGGCGGCGGGCCCGCGCGTCCCGAACAGCGAGGCGCACCGCGCCATCGGGCGCTGGCTCGAGCAGGAGCTGCGCGCCCGCGCCGATACGGTCGAGGTCTCCGACTTCGTGCACGTGACGGGGCAGGGCGACACGCTGCGCCTGCGCAACCTTCTCGCCCGCTTCCGCCCCCGTGATCCGTCGCGCGTGCTGTTCATCTCCCACTGGGACAGCCGCCCGACCGCCGACCAGGATCCGGATCCGGCCCGCCGCGCGCAGCCGATTCCCGGAGCGGATGACGGCGCGTCGAGCACGGCCGTGCTGCTGGGCGTGGCCGACGCGCTGAAGCGCACGCCGCCGGCCGTCGGCGTGGACCTGCTCTTCGTGGACGGCGAGGACTACGGCGACTGGGACGACACCCGTGACGTGCTGATCGGCTCGCGTCACTTCGCGCGGAACCTCCCGCCGGGCTACCGGCCGCTCTTCGGCGTGGTGTTCGACATCGTCGGAGGGCGCGGCGTGACCTTCGCGCAGGAGGGCCACTCCGTGGACCGGGCGCCGGAGGTCGTCGAACGGGTGTGGGCGGCGGCACGCGAGCTCGGGCTCGGCCGCATCTTCCGGAACGTGAACGGCGGCTACGTGACCGACGACCACGTCCCGCTGCTCGAGGCCGGGCTCCGGGTCATTGACGTGATCGCCAGCCCGCTGCCACCGTACTGGCACACGCTGGCTGACACCCCCGACAAGCTCTCCGCGCAATCGCTGGCGAACGTCGGGCGGCTCGCACTCTACCTCGTGCGGTAGAACGCTCCTGGCCGCATGCCCGCGGCCACGCCCGCCGGCACCGGCGGACCTATCATCCGTCCATGTTCACGCCCGACGAACGGCGGGCGGTGCTCTTCCTGGCGGCCGTCGCGGCCCTGGGCGGCGTGCTCCGCGCGGTCCGGCCCTCGGCCGCCGCCCCGGGGGAGCCGTTCGTCCCGCCTCCCGAACTGGCCGCCGGAGACCTCGCGGCACAGGCGCAGGCGGCCCGGCGCGCCGAGGCCCTCGCCCGTCCGCTCCAGCCGGGTGAACGGGTGGACGTGGACCGCGCCGACGCGGCGGAACTGGACCGCCTGCCGCGCGTGGGGCCGCAGCTGGCGCAGCGTATCGTGGAGGAGCGGGAAGCCAACGGCCCGTTCGGGAGCCTCGATGGCCTGGCGCGGGTGCCGGGCGTGGGCCCCGCGATGCGGCGGGCCCTGGAGCGGTGGACGAGCTTCTCGGGCGTCGCCCGCGGGGCGGCGGCATCGGCACCCGCGCCCGGTCCGCCGGCCCCGGTCGCCGCGGCGGCGCCGGCCTGCCCGGAAGGCCCGATCGCGCTGAACCGGGCGAGCCCTGCCGAGCTGGCCTGCCTGCCGGGGATCGGTCCCGCCCTCGCTGCGCGCATCGTGGCGGACCGGACCGCCCGGGGGCCGTACCGGGAAGTGCAGGAACTGGAACGTGTTCCGGGCCTCGGTCCGGTGCGCGTGGCGCGGCTCGCACCCCGCCTCACCGTGCCTTGACAGGGGGGGGTGCGCCGGTAGTATTCCACATTCATCCGGCTGTGAACCCACTTCCCACCGACTCCATCGGCCTCTAGCGCATGTCGGCACCTGCAGCGGCTTCGGGCGATCGTCTCGGCGATCTGCTGATCAGGGAAGGGCTGATCACCAAGGATCAGCTCGAGAAGGCGCTGCAAGAGCAGCGCGCGAACGGCACGCGCCTGGGCTACAACCTCGTGAAGCTCGGCTTCGTCCAGGAGACCGAGATCACGAAGATGCTGGCGCGCCAGTACCGGATGCCGGCCGTGGACCTGGCCCGGTTCGAGGTGGACCCGAAGATCGTGAAGATGATCCCCGGCGACGTGGCGCTGAAGCACCTGGTGCTGCCGCTGAAGCGCGAGGGGCGCACGCTCACGGTGGCGATGGCGGACCCGACGAACCTGGGGGTGCTGGACGATCTCAAGTTCATCACCCGGTACGACATCTTCCCCGTCATCGCGGGCGAGTACACGCTGCGCACCGCGCTCGAGAAGCACTACGAGCAGGTGGACCAGCAGCTCGACAAGCTCATCGAGGAGATCGGTGAGGAGGGGTCGGAGGAGCTGGAGGTCGTCCAGGAGCAGGAGGAGGACGCGGCGCAGCAGGCGCAGTTGGTGGACGACGCGCCGGTGGTCAAGCTGATCAACGCGATCCTGACCGACGCGGTCAAGCGCGGCGCGAGTGACATCCACATCGAGCCCTTCGAGCACGAGATGCGGGTGCGCTACCGGATCGACGGGGCGCTCCAGGAGGTCATGAAGCCGCCGCTGAAGCTGAAGGCGGCGCTCACCTCGCGCATCAAGATCATGTCGTCGCTGAACATCGCCGAGCGGCGCGTCCCGCAGGACGGCCGCATCAAGCTGAAGATGGGCAAGCGGGTGATCGACTACCGGGTCTCGACGCTGCCCGTGCTGTTCGGCGAGAAGATCGTGATGCGGATCCTGGACAAGGGGAACCTGGCGCTCGACCTGTCGAAGTTCGGCTTCGAGCCGAAGGCCGAGCAGGACCTGATGAAGGCGATCCTGAACCCCTACGGGATGGTGCTGGTCACCGGCCCGACGGGATCGGGGAAGACGACGACGCTGTACTCGGCGCTGTCCCGGGTCAACACCATCGAAGTGAACATCATGACGGCCGAGGACCCGGTCGAGTACAACCTGATGGGCATCAACCAGGTCCTGGTGCGCAACGAGATCGGGATGACGTTCGCGGCGGCGCTGAAGGCGTTCCTGCGCCAGGACCCGAACATCATCATGGTGGGGGAGATCCGCGATATCGAGACGGGCGGCATCGCGATCAAGGCGGCGCTCACGGGGCACCTGGTGCTCTCCACGCTGCACACGAACGATGCGCCCTCCACGATCACCCGCATGATCGACATGGGCATCGAGCCCTTCAACGTGTCGAGCGCGGTCAACCTGATCGTGGCGCAGCGGCTGGTGCGGCGGATCTGCAGCGGCTGCAAGGCGGAGCACGTCTACGCCCCGGAGGAGCTGAAGGCCCTCGGCGTGACGGAGAAGGAGTGGGAGGGGATCACCTTCTTCAAGGGCAAGGGGTGCGAGCAGTGCAACGGGTCCGGCTACAAGGGGCGGGCCGGTCTGTACGAGGTGATGGCGCTCTCGCCGGAGCTGCGGCGCATGATCCTGAAGGGGGCGTCCACGGCGGAGCTGCAGGCCCAGGCGGTGTCCGAGGGGATGCTGACCCTGCGGATGGACGGCGTCGTGAAGATTCGGAAGGGCGTCACGACGCTCGAGGAAGTGGTCAAAGAGACGGCGGGGGGATAAGCGGTGACGGCACCACAGGCCCAGGCGGCCCCGACGCAGGTCAACCTCCGCGTCCTGCTGGAGGAGATGATCGAGCGGGAGGCGTCCGACCTCCACATCACGGCCGGCGAGCGGCCCAAGCTGCGCGTGGACGGCGACATCACGAACAGCCGCATCGAGTACGTCCTGACGCCGAAGGACACGTTGCAGCTCGCCTATTCCGTGCTGACGGAGCAGCAGAAGAAGCGCTTCGAGATGGAGGACGAACTCGACTTCTCGTTCGGGATTCAGAATCTGGCGCGGTTCCGCGGCAACGCGTTCAAGCAGCGCGGCTGCGTCTCGATGGTGGTCCGGCAGATCCCCTTCCAGGTCAAGACGTTCGAGCAGCTCCAGCTCCCCCCGGTCGTGGCCAAGCTCGCCGAGAAGCCGCGCGGGCTGGTGCTGGTGACGGGGCCGACCGGCTCGGGGAAGTCCACGACGCTGGCCGCGATGATCGACAAGATCAACCGCGAGTGGAAGGGCCACATCATCACGGTGGAGGACCCGATCGAGTTCATCCACCGCCACCAGGGCTGCATCGTCAACCAGCGCGAGGTGGGGACGGACACCAAGTCGTTCGCCGCCGCGCTGAAGTACGCCCTGCGGCAGGACCCGGACGTCGTGCTTGTGGGCGAGATGCGCGACCTGGAGACGATCCAGGCCGGCCTCACCATCGCGGAGACGGGGCACCTTGCCTTCGCCACGCTCCACACGAACTCGGCGGCCGAGACGATCAACCGCATCATCGACGTGTTCCCGCCGTACCAGCAGTCGCAGGTGCGCGCCCAGCTCGCGTTCGTGCTGGAGGGCGTGATCACCCAGACGCTCCTGCCGCGGGCGAAGGGGAAGGGGCGGGTGATGGCGTGCGAGATCATGGTGTGCACGCCGGCGATTCGCGCCCTGATCCGCGACGACAAGGTGCACCAGATCACCTCGGCGATGCAGGCGGGGAAGAAGTACGGCATGCAGACGATGAACGACTCGCTTTACCAGCTCTACCTGGCCCGCGAGGTGGCGCTTGAGGAGTGCCTGCGGTCCACGTCGGAGCCGAACGAGTTCCTCCGTATGGTCGGGGAGCCGGTGCCCGGCGAGGACGAGAAGCCGGTGGCGCCGAAGGACCGACCGCTCACGGGCGGGCTGAAGCGCTGAACGGGCGCACAGGAGGCTGACGGATGCCGGTCTTCAACTACACCGCGCGCACGGCCGGGGGCGAGCTCCAGTCGGGCTCCATCGACCTGCCGACCGAGAACGACGTCGTCGCGCACCTGCGGAAGAACCGCCTCATCGTCGTGAAGGTCCAGCAGGCCCCGAAGGAGATCAAGCTCTCCTTCGGCGCCAGCATCACGACGCGGGACATCGTGATCTTCACGCGGCAGTTCGCCACGATGATCAACTCGGGCCTGCCGCTGGTCCAGGCGCTCGACATCCTCGCCGAGCAGTCGGAGAACAAGGCGCTCAAGGACGTCACCCGCACGGTCGTGTACGACGTGGAGAGCGGCCACACGCTGGCCGACGCGCTCCGCAAGCACCCCAAGGCGTTCAGCGAGCTGTACGTCAACATGGTCGCCGCGGGCGAGGCGGGCGGCATCCTGGACACCATCCTCCTGCGGCTCGCCACGTTCATGGAGAAGAACGATGCCCTCGTGCGGAAGGTGAAGGGCGCCCTCATCTACCCGGCCGTGATCTTCTCGGTGGCCATCATGGCCATCCTGATCCTCCTCATCTTCGTCATCCCCGTGTTCCAGGACATGTTCGCGGGCATCGGCCAGCAGCTGCCGCTCCCGACACGCGTCGTCATCGGGGCGTCGGACTTCCTCAAGAGCTTCTGGTGGGCCATGCTGGGCGGCGCCGGGATCCTGGCGTTTTCGATCAAGCGCTACTACGGCACGCCGCAGGGGAAGCTCAACATCGACAAGTTCATGCTGGCGTTCCCGGTCCTGGGGGACGTCATCCGCAAGTCGGCGGTGTCGCGCTTCACCCGGACCCTCGGCACCCTGATCGCGTCGGGCGTGTCCATCCTCGACGGCCTCGAGATCACCGCCAAGACCGCCGGTAACCGCGTTATCCATGATGCGGTGATGGAGAGCCGCGCCTCCATCGCCGGCGGCGAGACCATCGCGGCGCCGCTCCAGAAGTCCAAGGTCTTCCCGCCCATGGTGATCTCGATGATCGCCGTCGGCGAACAGACGGGTGGCCTCGACGAGATGCTCGGCAAGATCGCCGACTTCTACGATGAGGAGGTGGACGCGGCGGTCGAGGCGCTCCTCTCCCTCATGGAGCCCGTCATGATCGTCGTGCTCGGCGTGGTCGTCGGCGGCATGATCGTCGCGATGTACCTGCCGATCTTCAACATGATCAACGCGGTGCAGTGACGCTCGACCGCCACGACGCGGCCGCATCGGGCGGGATTGGGATGCGCATCGGGGACAGCGGGAACGTTCCTGTCACCCGGCTGGGGGTGATCGTCCGCGACCGGTAGGCCCGCTCCGCCCGCCGGAGACGCGGCGGACCGGGGGAAGGCCCGCTCTTGCATTGTGCAAGAGCGGGCCTTCATCCTCTTGTTCCGGGCAGTGACAGCCCCGCCCCACGACCGCCGCCTCCTCCCGTGGCGCCGCGCCGCCGCCGGCATGGCGGTTCCCCCGCCGCGCACGCTCCTCCAGTGGGTCTACGTGGGACGGCTGTCCCTGGCGGGAGGCCTGTTCATGGCCGCGGCGTTCAGCCGCTGGGGCGCGGACCTCACGCAACTGCTGATCGCCTCGCTCACCCTGACGTTCGTGACGGTGGTGACCGCCGTCTCCTTCTGGTGGTCGCACCTGCGGGTGGGGCGGATCGGGACGACGTTCCTCTACGGGCAGGCCGTCGCGGACCTGGCGCTGGTGACCACCATCGTCCACCTCACGGGCCCCTACAGCGCCTTCGCGGCGCTCTACATCCTGGTCATCGCCGTCAACGCGATGCTGATGCCGTTCGCGAACGGCATGCTCGTGTCCCTCCTCGCGGGCATCGTGTACGCCGCCGACGTCGTCTTCGGCCACCCGGTGGCGCTCTCGGGCGCCCTCATCCTCCAGGTCGGCGTGTACTGGGTGGTGGCCCTCGCGACCGGCTTCCTGTCGAGCCGCGTGCGGGTGGCCGGCGCCGCCCAGGAGGCCCTCACCGCCGAGTTGCAGCGGGTGCGGCTCGAGGCGGGCGACATCCTCCGCAACATCAAGACCGGGATCATCACGGTGGCGGGGGACGGGCGGCTCGTGTATGCCAACCCCACCGCGGAGACACTGCTCGGCCTGCGCGAGGACGTGCTGCGAGGCCGGTTGGTGCTGCCGCACCTGCACACCGTCGCCCCCGCCCTGGCCGACGCGCTCGAGCGGACGGCGCGGGACGGCCGGCGCGTGATCCGGCGCGAGGGCGAGGTGCGCCTCGGGGAGCAACGCTATCCCATCGGCGTGTCCACGACCGCCGTGTACGTGGCGGACGGCCAGCCGCCGTCGGTCACCGCGATCTTCAAGGACATCTCGGACGAGAAGCGACTCGAGGCGCTGCACCTGCGGACCGAGCGGCTCGAGGCGGTCGCCGAGATCGCCGCATCGCTCGCGCACGAGATCCGGAACCCGCTCGCCTCGATCCGCTCGGCGGTCGAGCAGCTCGCGCGGATCGCATCCGCCGGCGCCGACGAGAAGGTGCTGGCGGGGCTCGTCCTCCGGGAGAGCGACCGGCTCTCGGTGCTGCTCACGGAGTTCATGGACTTCACCCGCGTGCGGGTGACGAAGAGCGCGCCGCTCGACCTCGCCGCCGTCGCCGAGGCGGGCATCCAGCTGGCGCGCCGGCACCCGGACTGCCCCGCCGCGGCGTCCATCGTGCTCGAGGCGCCGGTGCGGCCCGTGGCCGTCGAGGGCGACGAGGACCTCCTCCACCGGGTCGTGTTCAACCTGGTGCTGAACGCCGTCCAGGCGGCGACCGCCACCCCAGACGTGACGGTGCAGGTCCTCGCCCCCGGAGCCGACGCGGTGCCCGCGACGGTCGCCATCGAGTCGCCGCGGCTTCTGCGGGTCCGGGACGCCGGGCCCGGGGTGGACCCCGGGATCCTGCCCCGCCTCTTCGAGCCGTTCGTGACGGGGCGCCCCGGCGGCACGGGGCTGGGCCTCGCGATCGTCCAGCGGGCCGTGCAGGCGCACCGCGGCGTCCTGTTCTGCGACTCGCAGCCGGGTCAGGGGACCACCTTCTCGATCTACGTGCCCGCGCGCTTCGGCGGGCAGGAGGCCGTGTGACCATCCGACCGAGCATCCTGGTGGTGGACGACGAGTCGGCGATCCTGGACACGGTGCGGATCCTGCTGCGGAACGAGGGGTTCGACGTCACGGTGGCGCAGGGAGGCAAGGCCGCACTCGACGTCCTGGCGCGGGAGGTGCCGCACGTCGTGCTCTCGGACATCCGCATGCCGGGGGTGACCGGGATGGACATCCTGCGCGCGGCACGCGAGCGCGACCCGGACGTCCCGGTGATCCTGATGACCGCGCAGGCCGAGCTGCGCACCGCCATCGAGGCCGTCAACCAGGGGGCGTTCCACTACGTCCAGAAGCCGTTCGGCAACGACGAGCTGGTCGCGATCTGCCGGCGGGCGGCGGAGACCCGGCAGCTCAAGGTCGAGAACCGGACGCTGAAGCAGGAGATCCGCCGCCGCGACCGCTCGCAGACGGTGCGCCCGCTGGGGAAGAGCAAGGCGTTCACCGAGGTGCTGAAGCTCGCCGAGGTGGTGGCGCCCACCGAGAGCACCGTGCTCATCTTCGGCGAGAGCGGGACGGGGAAGGAAGTCATCGCGCGCTTCATCCACGAGCTCTCGCCGCGCGCGGAGGCGCCGTTCCAGTCCATCAACTGCGGGGCCCTGCCGGAGAGCCTGCTCGAATCGGAGCTGTTCGGGCACGTGAAGGGGAGCTTCACCGGCGCCGTGCGGGACCACGAGGGGCTCTTCCAGGCGGCGCGCGGCGGGTCGTTCTTCCTCGACGAGATCGGCGAGACGACGCCCGCGACCCAGGTCAAGCTGCTCCGCGTGCTCCAGGAGCGCGAGGTCATCCCGGTCGGCGGGACCGAGCCCGTTGCGGTGGACGTACGCCTGATCGCCGCCACCAACCGGGACCTCGAGGAGGAGCTGAGGGCCGGCCGGTTCCGGTCGGACCTCTTCTACCGGCTCAACGTGATCGCCATCCATCTGCCGCCGCTGCGCGCGCGGCGCGACGACATCCCGCTCCTCGCCGAGGCGTTCCTGCGGCGCATGGCCGCCGAGCGCGGGGCGGAGCCGAAGCAGCTCGGCGGCGAGGCGCTGGAGGCGATCATGGTGTACGACTGGCCGGGGAACGTGCGCGAGCTCGAGAACGCGCTGGAGCGGGCCGCGACGCTGACCCGCGGACCGGAGATCGGGCCGGCGAGCTTGCCGGAGCGCGTCACGCAGCGGCGCGCCGAACCGCTGGTCGCCGACCGGCCGCGCGCCAACCCGACGCTCGACGCGATCGAGAAGGCCTACATCCTGTTCGTCCTCCAGAGCGAGGGCGGGAACAAGACTCGGGCCGCGGAGGTCCTCGGCATCGACCCCTCCACCCTGTACCGGAAGCTGGGCCGGTACGAGGAGACGACGTGAGCGGACGCACGCCGTGGAAGCGCCTTGACGAGGTCACGCTCTCGGTCCTCGTCCCCGTGTACAACGAGGGTCCGACCATCGAGGCGGTCATGGACCGGCTGGCCGAGGTCCCGCTGCGACTCGAGATCATCGCGGTGAACGACGGCTCCAGCGACGACACCGGCGCCCAGCTGGACTGCCTCCATGCCGCGGGGAAGGTGCACACCGTCGTGCACCACCCGCGCAACCGCGGGAAGGGGGCGGCGATCCGCACCGCCATCGCGGCGGCGACCGGTGATGTGGTCGTCATTCAGGACGCCGACCTGGAGTACGACCCGATGGAGCTGCCCG
>CAYLJK010000030.1:0-11498 GCA_964383975.1 uncultured Gemmatimonadales bacterium
CAACCGACCCGAGCACCGCATCCGGCCTCACACCACTGGCCCGGAAGACCGCCTCCCGGTACTTCCCCGTGCGCACGAGCCACGCGCGCAGGCCCGCCGCCTGCGCCCCCCGGATGTCGCCCCAGAGGTCGTCGCCCACCATGACCACGTCCTGCGGGCGCTCCAGCGCCCACGCGCCGAGCGAGGCGAGAGCGGCGCGGTAGAAGTCGAGCGACGGCTTCCCGCACAGCGCCGCCTGCTTCCCGGAGGCGTACTCGAGCGCCGCCACGAATGGGCCGCAATCGAGCACCAGGCCGCCCTCGGGCCTCTGCCAGTACCGGTCGCGCGAAAGCGCGACCAGTTCCGCGCCGTCCATCAGGTGGTGGAACGCGCGGTTCAGGGTGTGGAAGTCCCAGGTGTCGTCGAGGTCCCCGATGACGACCGCCTGCGGGTGTTCCTCCGTGACCTCGAAGTCCGCGAGGTCCTCCAGCGCGGCGGGCGGCACCAGGGCGCTGATGCGGGTAAAGCCCTCGGCCTGGAGATGGGCCGCGCCCGCGCGCAGCGCCGTGAGGACCTGCCCCTGCTCGGCGGGGATGCCGCACCCGGCCAGGCGTTCCACCAGCAGCCGGCGCGAACGGCTCGTCGTGTTCGTCACGAAGCCGACCTGCACGCCCTGGCGGCGCAGCTCCGCGACGGCCTCCGGCGCGCCGGGGAGCGGGATACCGTCCTCGTACAGCGTGCCGTCGAGGTCGAAGAGGATGGCGCGCGGCATCGCCAGCGGGGCCATGTCTCGAAAAGTAACGGCCCCCGCGCCGCGCTTTGGCGTGTCGGCGCCGGCGCTGTCAGATTACGCGCACCGTCGCGGGCCCCCCCGGAGGACCAATGACCGTTCGTGTTCGACTACTCGCCCTCGCCGCCACACTCGTGCTGCCCGTGCCGCTGGCCGCCCAGCAGGCCGACTCCTCGTGCGTCCTCGTTCCGACGCGCACCGTGGACCAAGCGGACGACTACCACGGCACCCGCGTGGCCGACCCGTACCGCTGGCTGGAGAACCCCGACGCCCCCGAGACGCACGCCTGGGTGCAGCGGCAGAACTGCGTGACGTTCGCCTACCTCAGTACCATCGCCGCGCGCGAGCCGATCCGCCGGCGGCTGGTGCAGCTCTGGAACTATGAGCGCTACGGCGTGCCGTCGTTCCGCGGTGGCCGCTACGTGTATGCGAGGAACGACGGGCTCCAGAACCAGTCCGTCATCTACTGGCAGGCGACGCTCGACGGGGAGGCGCGCGTGCTGATCGACCCGAACCGCCTCAGCACCGATGGCACTGTCGCGTTGACCGGCTCGTCGCTCTCGCACGACGGGCGGTACTGGGCCTACGGCACCGCGTCGGGCGGCTCCGACTGGAACGAATTCCGTATCCGCGACGTCGAGGTCGGTCGCGACCTCCCTGACCACCTGCGGTGGATCAAGTTCTCCGGGATGTCGTGGACGAAGGACAACGCCGGCTTCTTCTACAGCCGCTACCCGGAGCCGGCAGGGAACGCGCTCCAGGCGGTGGTGCGCAACCAGAAGCTCTACTACCACCGGGCGGGGACGCCGCAGGCGCAGGACCTCCTCGTGTACGAGCGGCCCGACCAGCCCGACTGGGGGCTCTCCGGCTTCGTCACCGACGACGGCCGCTACCTCGCCATCCACGTCTCGCTCGGCACCGACGTGCGCAACCGGTTCTACTTCATGGACCTGCGCGATCCGCGACGGCCGCGGTTCGACGGGACGGTCGTGCGCCTCCTCGACACCCTGGAGGCCTCCTACGACTTCGTCGGCAACATCGGGCCGGTCTTCTACTTCTTCACCAACCTCGACGCGCCGCGCGGCCGGCTCATCGCCATTGACACGCGCCGGCCACAGCGCGCCTACTGGCGGACCGTCATCCCGCAGACGGAGCACGTGCTGGAGGGCGTGGCGCACGTTGGCGGGCGGTTCGTCGCGAGCTATCTGGAGAACGCGCACGCGCGGCTCACCGTCTTCACCACCGACGGCCGCCGGGTGACCGACATCCCGCTCCCGACCCTCGGCGCCGTCGCCGGCATGAGCGGCCGGCCGGAGAGCCCCGAGCTGTTCTACGGCTTCACGTCGTACCTCTACCCAACGACGATCTTCCGGTACGACGTCGCCACGGGGGCGCAGACGGTGTGGAAGGCGCCGCGGCTCGAGTTCGACCCGGCGCGCTACGAGACGCGGCAGGTGTGGTACACCAGCCGGGACGGCACCCGCGTGCCGATGTTCCTCACCATGCGCCGCGGCCTCCCGCAGGACGGGAACAACCCCGTGTACCTGACCGGCTACGGCGGATTCAACATCAGCATCCTGCCGGGCTTCGGCGTGACGAACCTTGTGTGGTTGGAGATGGGCGGCATCCTGGCGGTACCGAACCTCCGGGGCGGCGCCGAGTTCGGCGAGGAGTGGCACGGCGCGGGGATGCTGGAGCGCAAGCAGAACGTCTTCGACGACTTCATCGGCGCCGCCGAGTACCTGGTGCAGGAGCGCTGGACCCGTCCCGCGCGCCTCGCTATCGCGGGCGGGTCGAACGGCGGCCTCCTGGTGGGCGCCGTGCTGAACCAGCGGCCCGACCTCTTCGGCGCGGCGCTCCCCGCGGTCGGCGTGATGGACATGCTGCGCTTCCACCGCTTCACCATCGGGTGGGCCTGGGTCACGGAGTACGGCTCGGCGGACAGCGTGGGGCAGTTCCCCTACATCCACCGGTACTCGCCGCTGCACAACATCCGGCAGGGCGGCGTCTATCCGGCGGTGATGGTCACCACCGCGGACCACGACGACCGCGTGGTGCCCGGGCACTCCTTCAAGTACGCCGCGGCGCTCCAGGCCGCGCAGGCCGGTCCGGCCCCGATCCTCATCCGCATTGAGACCCGCGCCGGCCACGGCGCCGGCACGCCGGTGAGCAAGCAGATCGAGCAGCAGGCCGACCGTCTCGCGTTCCTGGTCCGGGGACTCGGGATCACGACCCGTCCGGGGGGCTAGTCCTGCCGGCGGCAGCGGAAGACGCCGATGGGGCGGCCACGGCCGCCCCATCGCTCCTCACTCATCGCTTCTCACCCATCACCCCTACGGCCCCAAGCTCTCCAGCAGGCTCCAGAGTTCGACCGCACTGAACTCATTGAACCGCTCCCTGACGTCCCGTTCCGCGAACTCGAGGAACACCCACGCCGACTCCCGGTGCCTGTCCCCCGCCACGAAGTGGATCCGGCCTCGCACCGTGCGTTTGTCCGCGTCGGGGACGATCTCGAGGTACACCTCCCAGCGAATCTCCGCGCGCTGGAGGTGCCCCATGTGGTGCGCATGGGCGGCCCACGGGTAGGCGGCGATGTCGGTGCTCATCCGCCGCCGTCGCCCGCGGCGCGCGGGCCGCTGACCCGTTCGGTCACCTCGAAGAAGCCGCGCAGGCTCGCGCTCATCACCTCGTCGAGGTACTGGTCGATGGCGAGCATCACCTCGAAGGCGTCGCCGCGGCTCCAGTCGAGGTGCTGCCTGAGGAAGCGCCAGACCACGTGGCGCAGGTGCTGGAACTCGCGGTACACGTCGGCCGCGTCGTAGCGCGCCAGGCCGCGCAGCTTCCCGAACCGCAGGCCGCGCCGCCGGCGCGCGATGGACATCTCACCCGTGAGAGCGTCGTCCCCCTCGCGCAGGGCGGCGGCGATGTCCTCGAGCAGCCCGGGAACCTGGTTGGTGAGGAGGAGGTCTGGGAGCTTGTCGTCCCCGGCGATGGCCTGGTCGGCGCGCACCGCGTCCCGCCACGCCTCGGCGATCGCCTGGGCGTGGCGGGCGATGACCTCTCCCGCCTGGCGGCGGGCCAGCGAGACCAGCGACATGCCGCAGGAAGATGCGGACGAAGCGGGAAGGGCGGTAGGGCGCGCGGCGACCGGCGGCGGGAGCGGGCAGGCGCCCTCCCGCCCTCCGGCTCCCCGCCCTACTTTCCCGGCCATGAGCCAGCCCACGGTGAAGTGCCCGAGCTGCGGGGCGCGGACGAGCGGGAAGTTTTGCGGCGACTGCGGCGCCCCACTGGGGGAGCGCGCCTGTGTGGCCTGCGGCGCGAAGCTCGTGCCCCACGCCAAGTTCTGCCCCGAGTGCGGCACCCCGGTGGCGGGGGGCGGGGGCGGGGCCCGGGCACAGACCGGGGCGCGGCCCGACCGGCTTCCCTGGATCATTGCCGGCGTGGCGGGGCTGGCGCTCATCGCGGTCGTGGTGGTCGTGGTCGGGCGCGGCGCACCCACGGCGGCCCCCGCGCCGGAAGCGGCCCCGGCGGCGGGCGGGAGCGGGATGGTGGACCTCACGACCATGACCCCGCGCGAGATCGCCGACCGGCTCTTCAACCGCGTGATGACAGCGAAGGAGCAGGGGGACACCGCCACGGTGAACTTCTTCGCGCCCAAGCTGCTGACGACCTTCCACGACATCTCGCCGCTCAGCATTGACGACCGACTGCACATCGCGCTCGTGGCCCTGGCCATGGAGGATGCGGCCGCCGCGACGGCGCAGGCGGACACCATCGCGCGCGAGCGCCGCACCCATCTCTTTGCCGCCGCGGTACGGGCGCAGGCGGCCGACCTGCGCGGCGACCGCGCGGCGGCGCGGGCGGCCTACCGGGCCTTCCTCGACGCGTACGACGCCGAGCGGGCGAGGAACCTGCCGGAGTACGGCCAGCACGAGGCGCTGCTGGCGCAGGTGCGCGAGGCCGCCCAGGCCGCGGTCCGCTGACGGCGATGCCGACGATCCGCGTCGCGCACAGCCCGGACTCCGACGACGCGTTCATGTTCTGGGCGCTGTCGGCCGGGATGGTGGACACCGGCGACCGCGAGTACGTGCACGAGCTGGCGGACATCGAGACCTTGAACCGCCGCGCGCGAGACGGCGAGCTGGAGGTGACGGCCGTCTCGTTCCATGCGTACGCCTTCCTGCACGAGCGCTACGCCCTGCTGCCGCACGGCGCGTCTATCGGGGACGGCTACGGTCCGCGCCTGGTGGCGCCGGAGCCGGCGCCCGCCGACGTCGTGGCGGCGCTGGCCGGCCGCACCGTCGCCATCCCGGGCGAGCGCACCACGGCCGCGCTCGTGCTCAAGCTGCTGCGACCCGACGTCCGCACGGTGGTGATCCCCTTCTCTCGCATCGAGGACGCGGTGCTCACGGGGGAGGCGGAGGTGGGGCTCCTCATCCACGAGGCGCAGCTCACCTATGCCGACCGGGGCCTCCACCTCTGGCAGGATCTCGGCGCGTGGTGGAAGGCCTGGACCGCGCTGCCGCTCCCGCTCGGCGGGAACGTCGTGCGCCGGGACCTGGGGGACGAACTGGTGCGGGCCGTTTCGCGCGACCTGCGGGCCTCGATCACGTACGGCCTGGCCCACCGGGCCGAGGGCCTCGCGCACGCGCAGCAGTATGCGCGCGGCCTGGCGCCCGAGCGGACCGACGCCTTCGTGGGGATGTACGTGAACGACTATACGGTGGACTACGGGCCGACGGGGCGCGCGGCGGTGCAGCGGCTGCTGGAGGCGGGGGCCGGGGCCGGCCTCATCCCCCGGGTGCAGGCGGTGTTCGTCGAGGACTGAGAGCCGTGCATGGCCCTGCGTCGTTCCGATGGCGCAGCGACCGCGACATTCGCGCCGCCGACCGCGACATCCGCTTCGCGACATCCCGGTGTGCTGACCGCCGCCCCTCACTGAGCATGCCGGCGCCGAGCCCGCGCGACGGTCAACCCACGTACGAGAGGGGCCCGCCATGGGGCGGGCCCCTCCCCGTCCCGACGCCCGCCGCCCTCAGTCCGCCGGCACCCCGTGCGGCACACGGACCTCCTCGCGCTCCTCCTCCGGCTTGCGCTCCTCCGCCGGCGCCGCGTTCCACGACGCCACCCACGCCCCGACCCGCGAGCCGAAGTCGTCCAGGTACGTGTACACCACCGGCACCACGATCAGGGTCAGCAGCGTGGAGGTGATGAGCCCTCCGATGACCGCGCGCGCCATCGGCGCTCGGAACTCGCCCCCGTCGCCCAGCGCCAGCGCCGTCGGCAGCATCCCGAAGATCATCGCCAGCGTCGTCATCACGATCGGCCGCAGCCGCAGCTCACCCGCGTCCACCAGCGCCGCGGCCCGCGCCTGCCCGCGCCCCCGCGCCTGGTTCACGAAGTCGATGAGCAGGATCGCGTTCTTCGTCACGAGCCCCATCAGCATGATGATGCCGATCATGCTCATGATGTTGAACGTGTCCCGCGTGAGCATCAGCGCCAGGATCACCCCGACGAACGACAGCGGCAGCGACAGCATGATCGCCAGCGGCTGGAGGAACGAGCCGAACTGCGACGCGAGGATCAGGTACACGAAGATCACCGCCAGCAGCAGCGACTCCAGGATGTACCCCACCGTCTCGGCGAAGTCCTGCGCCTCGCCGCCGAAGCGGATCCGGTACCCGGGCGGCACCGCGACGTCCGCCACCCGTGCCTCGATCTCCTGCATCACCTGCGTCAGCGGGACGTTCTCGTAGTTCCCCTCCACGCGCGCCAGGCGCTGGAGGTCGCGCCGCTTGATCTCCCCCGGGGCTAGCCCCGGACCGATCCGCGCCACCTGGCCGAGCGGCACCAGTCGCGGCGCCATCGTCCGCGCGTCCACCGTCCCGGTCGCCACCGGGATGCGCGCCAGGTCCGCCGCCGAGGTGCGGTACTCGTCCGCCACCCGCACCACGACCTCGTGCTCCAGCCCCGCCGCGTCCTCGTACGTCGTCGCCTCCGTCCCCGCGAGCACCGTGCGCAGCGTCGCAGCCACGCCTCCCACCGACAAGCCGAGGTTCGCCGCCAGGTCGCGGTCCAGGTCCACCACGAACTCCGGCCGCCGTCCCTCGAGGCTCGAGCGCATCTCCACCGCGCCCGGCACCTCCCGCGTTGCCGCCAGCACGCGATCCGAGATCTCCTGGAGCCGCGCCATGTCGGGCCCGAGGACGTTGATCTGGATCGGCAGCTGGCCGCCCCCCATGCTCGGCGGGGTCACGTACGCCTGAACCCCGCGCAGGTCGCGGAACGCCGCCCGCATCGCCGTCTCGAACTGCTGCTGCGTCCGCCGGCGCTCGCCCTTGGGCGTCAGCTGGACGTAGATGCTGCCCTTGTTCACGTTCTGCTGCGCATCGCTCCCCACCGAGAGGTAGGTGTACGCCACCTCCGGCTGCCCGCGCAGGAAGCGGTCGAGGTCCGCGCCCCGGGCGCGTGTGTAGGCGATGCTGCTCCCCACGGGGGTCTCGAAGCTGACCAGCGTCTCCTCCTGGTCGGAGATGGGCATGAACTGGCCGCCCACCGCCCCTGCCGCCATCAGCCCGAAGGAGAACAGGAAGGTCAGCGTCGCGATCCCGACCGTCGCCGCCCGGTAGTCCATCCACCGCACCAGCCAGTGCCGCCGCTCCGGGAGCCGCGCCATCAGCCGCCGCGCGGCCGGGAGCGGCGCCGTGTTCGTCGCCCAGGCGATGACCTTGCGGTACCAGCGCGCGAGGTCCCGGAAGCGGTCGTTGAAGCGCTGAAGCGTGCGGCCGATCGGCCCCCGCGCCGCGTGTCCCTCCGACTGCGGGTCGTACCAGACCGACGAGAGCATCGGGTCCAGCGTGAACGACACGAACAGCGACACCGCCACCGCGAAGGCGATCGTGATGCCGAACTGATAGAAGAACTTCCCGACGATGCCGCCCATGAACGCCACTGGCACGAACACGGCGATGATCGAGAGCGTCGTCGCCAGCACGGCGAAGCCGATCTCGCTCGTCCCCCGCCGCGCGGCGGTGTAGTGGTCCTCGCCGCGCTCGACATGCCGCACGATGTTCTCCCGCACGACGATCGCGTCGTCAATGAGGATGCCGATGGCCAGCGACAGCGCCATCAGCGTCATCGTGTTGAGGGTGAAGCCGAAGGCGTAGATCGCGACGAATGCGGAGATCACCGACACCGGGAGCGTGAGCCCCGTGATCACCGTGGACCGCCAGCTGTTCAGAAACAGGAAGACGATGAACACGGTGAGCGCGGCGCCGAGGACCAGCGTCATCTCGACGTCCTCGAGCGACGACCGCGTCCAGCGGGAGTCGTCCTGCACGACGCGGAGGGTCACCCCCGCGGGCAGCTCGCGCTCCAGCCGCGCCACCTCCTCGGCCACACCGTCGGCCACCGCCACGATGTTCGCCTTCGAGACGCGGCGCACCTCGATGCCCACCGCCCGTTCCCCCGAGACCGCCGCGTAGGAGCGCTCCTCCTCCTGCGTGTCCTCCACGCGAGCCACCTGGCCGAGCCGCACCGGCGTCCCGCTCCGCGTGGCGATCACCACGTTCGCGAACTGCATCGGGTCCCGAATCCGGCCCCGCACCCGCACCGACTGCTCCCCCGTCCCCCGCTCCACCCGGCCGCTCGGCACGTCCATGTTCTCGCGCCGCAGCGCCGCGACCACCATCTCGGGGCTCACCCCCAGCGCCTCCAACTGCGCCGGGACCAGCTCGATGTGGATCTGCCGCTCCAGCCCGCCGACGACCGTCACGTTGCCGACGCCGCTCACGTTCTCGATGCGACGCTTGATCGTCTCCGTCGCCAGACGGGTTAGGTCCCGCATCGCCATCCCCTCGCCGGCCAGCGCCAGTGTGACGATCGCCTGCTGCGACGGGTCGAACTGCGAGACCACCGGGTCCTCCGCGTCCTCCGGGAGGAGCCGGCGGATCTGCTCGATCTTGGAGCGGACGTCGTTCTGCGCCACGTCCACATCCGTCTCCAGCTCGAACTCCACGAAGATCAGCGACGAGCCCTCGACCGACGACGACTCGATGCTCTTCACCCCCTGGACGGGGTTGATCGCCTCCTCGATGCGCTTGGTGACCTCGCGCTCCACCCCCTCCGGGCTCGCCCCCGGATAGACCGTCTGCACGATGAGGAACGGGAACTCGACGTCCGGCATGTTCTCCAGCGCGAGCCGCCGCACCGAGAAGAGGCCCAGCGTCACCAGGGCCAGCATCATCATCGTGGCGAAGACCGGCCGCTTGATGGACAGGTCGCTGAGGAACATCGCCCCCTCCTACCGCCCGGCCGGCGCCGGCGCGCCGCCGCCCGCGATGGTCACCCGCGTGCCGTCCGCCACGTTGTCCACCGGACCGATGATCACCGTGTCCCCCGCCGCGACCCCGCGCAGCAGCTGCACGAGCCCCTGGTCAGCGTCCTCTACGCCCACCGCGACCGCGCGCCGCGCGACCCGGCCGCCGGCCACCGCGTACACCACCGGCGCGCGCGCCTCCCCCTCGTAGCGTACCGCGGCCGCCGGCACGGCGACCGCGTCCCGCACCTGCTCCAGCAGCGCCCGACCCGAGACGAACAGCCCGCCCACCAGGTTGCCGCGGTTCGGCACGTCCACGTACAGGCGCACCTGCCGCGTCGCCGGGTCGGCGGTCGGGTTCATCCGGGCGATGCGGCCGGTGATGGTGTCGTGGTCCACGCTCGCCACCGTCAGCAGCACCGGCCGGCCGACGCGCAGGGCGCTTACGTAGCGCGCCTCCACGGAGGCCTCCAGCTGGAGCACCGCCGTGTTCACGATCGTCACCAGCGTGCGGCCCACGTCCACCCGGTCGCCGGCCTGCACGTGCCTCCGGCTCACGACCCCCGAGAGCGGCGCGCGCACCACGGCGTTGCCCAGCCGGTCCTCCGCGCTCGCCAGCTGCGCCTCGGCCAGCGCGAGCCGCGCCCGCGCCTGGTCCATCGCCAGCAACGCGTTGTCCCGATCGCGTCGAGCCACCGCGCCCTCGGCGAACAGCGTCTCGGCCCGCGTGGACTCCGCCACGGCGAGGTGCACCTGCGCCCGCGCCGTCGCCAGGTCCGCCCGCGCCGAGAGCGCGGCCGCCCGCAACACGTCGTCGCGGAAGCGGAGCAGGGCCTGCCCCTCCTGTACCGCGTCCCCTTCGTTCACGAGCATCGCCGTGAGCTGCTCGCCGATCGGCGCACCGACGTCCACCGTCAGCTTCGGCTCCAGCGCGCCGCTCAGCGGCACGCCGGAGCGCAGCGTGGCCGTCCGCGCCGTCGCCAGGTCGCTCGCCCCGAGGGTCACGGTGACCGTCGAGTCCTCCGCCCCGTTGGCCCGCCCCTGCCGGCAGCCCGCCGCCGCCACCCAGACCAGCAGCAGAACCACCGCCGCCGCGCCCCGCACCATCGTCCCGCTCCTCACTGCACGCCTCCCTCATTGACCCGGGCACCCGTCGCCGCCCGTCGCTCCCCCATCCGCACCGGCAGGGGCCGGCCGAGCGCCCGCTCCACCGCCGCCAGGCCCTGCAGGTAGTCCCGCACGGCCTGCGCCTCGTTGACCTGCGCCTGCTGCAGCGCGAGGCGCGTATCCGTCACCTCGAGCTGCGTCGCGATTCCGTTCGAGTACCGCACCGACGCGAGGTACTGCGCCCGCACGGCCTGCTGCACCGTCTGGCGCCGGGCGTCGAGCAGCGCCCTCGCCCGCGCCAGTTCCAGCCGCGCCTGCTCGACCTCCAGCTGCACCTGCTCCCGCGTCTGCGCCAGCCGCGCCTCCGCCTCGGCGAGGCTCGCCCGCGCCTGCTCCACCTGCCCGCGCGTGCGCAGCCCCTCGAACAACCCCCACGAGACCGATAGCGAGAGGTTCCAGTCCCGCCGCCAGGTCCCCGCCGAGGGCGTGAAACCATCCGGGTAGGCCTGGGCGCCGAGGTAGAGGTTGGCGCGGAGCGCCGGCCAGTAGTCGCCGCGAAACACGTGCACCGCCTGGCGCCGGAACTCCACGCTCGCCTCCGCCGCCTCCAGCGCCGCCCGCGTGCTCGCCGCCGACTGCACCGCCTCGAGGTCCACGTCGGGGATCGCGTCAGCCGCGAGCAGCGCCGTGTCCAGCTCCAGCGGCGTGCCCGGCGGCAGGTTCACCAGCCAGCGCAGGGCCAGGAACGCGAGGTCCCGCTGGTTCCGCGCCGCGATGACGACCGGCTCCTGGTTCGCCACCTCCACCTGCGAGCGCAGCAGGTCGTAGTCCGCCGCCCCGCCCACGCGCTGGTTCAGCTCCACCCGCCGCAGCTGATCCTCGGCGAGCGCCCTCCCGCCCTCGGCGATACGCACCAGCCGGTCGGCGAACAACGCGTCGAGGTACGCGGCACGCGTGCGGTACGTGATGTCAGCCCGCGTCTCCGTGAGTTGCGCCTCCGCGCTCCGCTCGTAGGCCCGCGCGCCGCGCAGCGCCGCGCCCACCTTGCCGCCCTGGAACAGCAGCTGCGAGACCGTCACGTTCCCGACCCACGTGTTCTCGCGCCCGAACGGCGTCGCCCGGAACAGGTCGGAGAGCCCCCGCGCCAGTGTGTTCGGGTACTCCTCCTCCAGGTAGCGCACCCGCTCCGCGAGCGGCGCCGCCGTGTCGGGCTCGAACGGCGGGAAGCTCGGGAAGTTCCCGCCCCCCTGGAACGGTGAGGCGAAGGTGCGCTGGCCCGCCAGCGCCGCCCGCACCTGCGGGAAT
>CAYLJK010000031.1:0-11417 GCA_964383975.1 uncultured Gemmatimonadales bacterium
GGAACCGCACGGCGTCGAGCACGCCGGGGTCCGCCTCCCCGGCGCGGGCGGCGGCGGCCGCCGCCGCCGGGCCGTGCCAGAGCGAGCGGGGCCAACCCGCCTGCGGCTCGTAGCGCGCGAGCACCTCGGGGCCCGCATCGCGCAGCGCATCGTGGTACAGGGCGGCGCGGCGCCAGCGCGCGGCCTCCGCCGGGTCCACCCCCAGCTCCACCGCCCAGCGGTCCACCAGCGCCACGACCCGCGCGACGTGGGCGGCTCGCGGCGGTGTGACCACGGCCCATGCCGGCAGGTCGGGTCGCGCGTCCACGTCAGGCGCCGGCGCGGGCGTCATGGGCCGTCCCCTCTCCCAGCACGACGTTGTCGATGAGCCGCCGGTCCCCGACCCGCACCGCGGCGACGAGCAGCGCGCTCTCGGTCGCGGCATGCGTCGGGAGGAACGTCTCGGGGTCCACCACGTTCACGTACTCGGCGGTGAGCGCGGGCTCCGCGGCCAGCGCCTGCCACGCCGCCGCCACCACCGCGCCCGCCCGGCGCTCCCCGGCACGGAACGCCGCCGCCCCCGCGTCCAGCGCGCGCGGCAGCGCCAGCGCGGCGCGCCGCTGCGCCGCATCGAGGTACACGTTGCGGCTGGAGAGGGCGAGCCCGTCGCCGCTGCGCACCGTCGGCGCGACGACGAGCTGCACGGGGAGGCTGAGGTCGCGGACCATGAAACGCACCAGCGCCGCCTGCTGCGCGTCTTTGCGGCCGAAGACCGCGACGTCCGGCCGCACCACGGCGAACAGCTTGAGCACCACGGTAAGGACACCCGCGAAGTGGCCCGGCCGCACCGCCCCCTCGAGAATCGTGCCGACCGGGCCGGGGTCAACCGTCACCGCCGGCGGCACCGGATACATCTGCTCCGCCGTCGGCGTCCAGAGCACGTCCACCCCCGCCCCCCCGGCCAGCGCCCGGTCGCGCGGCAGGTCGCGCGGGTAGGTGGCGAGGTCCTCGGTCGGCGCGAACTGGAGCGGGTTGACGAAGATGCTCAGCACCACCAGGTCAGCCCGCCGCCGCGCCTCGCGCACCAGCGCCAGGTGCCCCTCGTGCAGGTACCCCATCGTGGGCACGAAGCCGATGCGCGCGCCCGCGCGGACCGCGGCGGCGGCCGCGGCCGCCATCTCGGCCGGAGCTTCGACGTGGCGCATCTAGAAGCTGTGGTCCGCGGACGGGTAGCGGCCGGTCCGCACCTCGTCGGCGAAGGTGCCGACGGCGCGGCGCACCTCTCCCGCGAGGTCGGCGTAGCGCTTCAGGAACTTCGGCGAGAACCGGTCGTTGAGTCCCAGCAGGTCCGGGAGGACCAGCACCTGCCCGTCGCATTCGGCGCCGGCGCCGATGCCGATCGTCGGGACGGTGAGCGCGCGCGAGATGCGCGCGGCCAGTTCCGCCGGCACCAGTTCCAGGACGATGCTGAACGCGCCGGCTTCCTCGAGCGCCTTCGCGTCGGCCTCGAGCCGCCGGGCCGCCTCCTCGTCGCGCCCCTGCACCCGGTAGCCGCCGAGGGCGTGGACGGACTGCGGGGTGAGCCCGAGGTGCCCAATGACGGGGATGCCGATCCCCACCAGCGCGCGGACCGTCTCGGCCACGGCGCGCCCGCCCTCGAGCTTCACCGCCTGCGCGTCGGTCTCTTTCATCACCCGGCCGCACGCGCGCAGCGCGTCCTCGCGGCTCACCTGGTAGCTCAGGAACGGCATGTCCACGACCAGCAGCGCGCGCGTGACGCCGCGGCGCACGCATCCGGCGTGGTAGATCATCTGGTCGAGCGTCGCGCTGAGCGTCGAGGGGTGGCCCGCGATGACCTGGTTCAGCGAATCCCCCACCAGCACGCAGTCCACGCCGGCCTCGTCCACCAGCCGGCCGAACAGCGCGTCGTACGCGGTGACGGCCACGATCTTCCGCCCCCGGGCCTTCCAGGCGAGGAAGTCCCGGGTGGTGACGACGGCCGGCTCAGACGGGGTGGTGGACATCGAGGGCCTCGAGTTCGCGCTGCCAGAACGCGCGGTTCGGCAGCTCCGGATGGGGGATGACCAGCCCCGGCTCGCGCACGGTGCGCCCGCCATAGAGGACGATGTCGCAGTCGAGCGTGCGGGGGCCCCAGCGCTCGCGCCGCTCCCGGCCGGCCGCCCGTTCGATGCCGAGCAGGGCGTCGAGGAGCGCGCGCGGCTCGAGCGAGGTCTCCACGAGGAGCATCTGGTTCAGGTACGGCCCCTGCGGCACCGGCCCCAGGGGTTCGGTCTCCTCGACGGGCGAGGCGGCGAGCACGCGGGTGGTCGGGAGCGCGGCGACGGCGCGGCGGGCCAACTCGAGGTGCGCGGCCCGGTCGCCCACGTTGGAGCCGAGCGCGACGCAGGCGCGCTCAGACACCATCGCGCCCCCGCTCGATCGTGACCTCGACGCTGTCGATCGGCCCGGGAATCGGCGCGTGCGGCTTCCGGGCGGCGACGCGGACGCGCTGCACCCCCTCCAGGGCGAGCACCGCCTGCGCGACCCGCTCGCACAGCGCCTCCAGGAGCTTGTGGTGGCTGGTGCCGACGACGCCCGCGACCGTGTCGTACAGCGTGCGGTAGTCGAGGCGCATCGCCGGCTCGTCGGACTCGCCGACGCGGCGCAGCGACAGGTGCGCCGTGACGTCCAGCTCCAGCGGCTGCGGGAACTTCCCCTCGTGGGGCAGGAGCCCGACCAGGGTGTGGAAGCGCATCCCGCGCAGCGTGATGGTATCGGCCCCCACGTGGCCTCCGGTCAGCAGTGGGCGAGCGAACGTTACCCGGCCGCCGCGGGGAACGGGAGCCGCTCAGGCGGTCGCGAAGCGCCGCGCGACCTCCGCGAGCCGCGCGGCGACGTCGGCCAGCTCCCGCGCGGAGCGCTCCAGCTCCCCCAGCTCCCGGGACTGATCCTGCGCCTGGTCGGCGAGCGACTCGGCGGACGCGCGGTTGCGCGCCGCCAGTTCCGACGACATACGCACCCGCCGGGCCAGCTCGGCGATGGCGTCGTCCTGGCCGGCCGCCGTCCTCGCGATCTGGCGGGAGCGTGTCTCCGCCTCGGCGGTCGCGGCCACGATCGCGTCCAGCGCCTTGAGCGCCTCCGCCGACAGCTCCTCGACGCCGCCCACGGCGCCCTCGCCCCGCCCCATCGCCTGCCCGACCTGGCCCATCTGCCGCTGGATGGCCGCGACGAGCTGCCCGACCTGCCGGGCGGCGTCCGCGCTCTGGTCGGCGAGCCGGCGCACCTCGGCGGCGACCACGGCGAAGCCGCGTCCCTCCGAGCCGGCCCGGGCCGCCTCAATGGCGGCGTTCAGCGCCAGGAGGTTGGTCTGCTCCGCGATGTCGCGGATGAGGTCAATGAAGTCGGTGATGCGGCGCGTCACCTGCATCAGCCCGCGCACCTGGGCGGACGACTCGCCCACGAACCCCTTGAACTCGACCAGCCGGCCGACGGCGCCGCCGATCGTCGCGCGGTTCCCCGTCGCGGTGTCGCTCGCCTCGGAGGAGCGCTCGGCGGCCTCGCGCCCGTCGGCCGCGACCCGGCGCGCCGCCTCGGCGATCGTCTCCGCCGCGCCGAGGTTGTCCTGCACCTGGCGCTCCTGCTCCGCCGCGGTGGCGCCGATGACGGCGGCCTGCGCCGCGGTGGCCGCCCCGCCCCGCCGCAGCGACGCCACGGCCGCCGCGACCACGCGCACCTCCTCCCCGATGCGCCGCACCAACTCCACCAGCGGGGCGCGCATGTTGGCGATGTGCATCGCCGCCGAGATCTGGGCCGCGAGCGTCTCGACGAGGGACTGCGCCGCCCCGCCGTACACGTTGCGCTTGGGGTGCTCCAGCTCCAGCGTGCCGATGACGGCGTCGCCGAAGCGCAGCGGCATCAGCAGCAGGCTCTGCGCCCCCGGCCGCGCGCGGGCGATCCGCGCGTCGCGGGCGGCGTCGCGCACCGCCACGGCGCGGCCGCTGCGCACCACGTCGCCGCGCAGCACCGCGAGGTCGGGATCGTCGGGCGGCGGCCCGTCGCCGGTCCGGAACAGCACCTCCAGCCGCTCGCCGTCGCGCCGCATCACGCGGAAGTCGCTCCACTCGACGATCCGACCCGCCAGGCGGGCGATCCGCTCCAGCGCGTCGGACAGGGCGAGGTCGGCGGTGACGGCCATGTCCACCGCCAGGACCTTGGTGCGCTCCTCCGCGGCGATCGCCTCCTCCAGGATCTGCCGGGCCATCCAGCCGCCGAAACCCAGCATCGCCAGGACGAACGGCCAGCTGCGCGGCTCGAGCGCCCGCTCCGCGATGAGCACGGTGGCGGTGGCGAGCAGCGACACGAAGTAGCCCACCACCTCGTAGCGCAGGATCAGCGAGCGCTCGTCGGCGGTCAGCTTGGCGCGGAGGATCAGCGTGAAGTAGAAGAGCAGCCGCGAGACGACGAAGTAGCCGACGACCAGGAACGCGAGCGCCGGCACGGTCTCGACGCCGCCGGCGGCGAGCGGGAGCCCCAGCAGCGCGAGTCCCGCTCCGTAGAGGCCCAGGGCGGCGGTGAGCGCGACCACCTCGCGGCCGGCGTTCACGGCGGCGGCGAACGGCGACTTGCGCAGCCACCCCCAATCGGCGGCCAGCGTCCCCGCGGCGAGGGAGAGCAGCGCCGGCACCGCTCCCGCGAGCAGCGCGCCGGCGAGCGCGACGAACGCCGTGAAGGTGAGGTACGAGTACTTCGAGAGCGGGATGGCGGCCCGGCGCACCGCGGCGACCGCGGCCGTCAGCCCCAGCAGCGCCGCCCAGGCCCGCAGCGGCGGGTCGCGGGTGACCGCGACGGCGAGCACCAGCCACCCGGCGGCCGCCACCACCGTCGGATAGACGGCGACCACCCGGTCCACGCGCGGCAGCGGGAGGCGCACGCGACGGCCGTCAGACGAAGTAGTCGGCGACGCGGACCCCGTACTTGTCGGGGCTGGTGACCTTGATGATCGAACGCCGGAAGGTCCCCTCGGGGTCCCGCTCCGCCAGGTCCGCGTCGACGCCGGGGTGCTGGAGCACCCCCATCGCGTCGGAGATGATCCGCACCACGGGGCGGTGGATGTACTCCGTGTTCGGGTTGGCCGCGGTCACGATCGCCAGCTCGTACGTGTCGAGGATGACGAGCGTGCCCACCGGATAGACACCGATGAGGTTGATGAACGCCTTCACGAGCACCGGCTCGTACCCGCGCCGCGGGTTCTCCCACATCTCCTTCAGCACCGCGTCGGGTTCCAGCGGCGTCGTCTGGTACACGCGCCGGCTGGTCGCCGCATCGAAGCCGTCGGCCACCATGATGATCCGCGAGAACATGGACATCGCCCGCGGCCGCACCGACTTCGGGTAGCCGGTGAGGTCCACTTTCATGTGGTGCTCGTACGCGGCGATCATGCTGCGGTACGGGATCTCGCCGTAGCCGCGCAGCCCGAACAGCGTGAGCACGCCGAGCCACGGGTGGGCCTGAACGATGCGCCACTCCTCGTCGGTGAGGCTGCCCTCCTTGTTGAGCACCTCGAGCGGCACCCGGGACTTCCCCACGTCGTGGAACAGGGCCGCCATGCCAAGATCGTAGAGCTGGAGCTTCGTCAGCCCGATCTTGCGGCCCAGCGCCACCGAGAAGATGCAGACGTTCACCGAGTGGACGAAGGTGTAGTCGTCGTAGTCGCGCAGGTTGGTCATCCCCATCAGCGACGTCTCGTCGGACAGCACCATGTCCACGATGGCCTGCACGGCCCGCTTCACCTTCTTCACCGACGCGGTGCGGCCCATCCGCACCGAGCTGATGACCTCCTTCGTGACCGCCACCGAGCGCTGGTACGTGCGCTTGGCCTGCTCCTTGAGCCGCTCGTGCTCCTCCTCGTCCTCCGGCGTCTCCAGCGGGGGCTCGATGCCGATGTGCTGGACGCCGGCCGAGGCGAACCGCCCCAGCAGGTCCGCGAACTTGTTGGGCACGTCGCGGCCCGCGGCGCCGAGGAGCAGGGAGAGGAACGCCGTCCACTCGCGGCGGTCGGCCCCCTCGTCCACGCGGATGAGCCCGACCCCCGCTCCCTTGAGCACCGAGAGGACGTGCGAGAACGACGCGTAGTTGTCGAGGTCGAGCCGCAGCCGGGTCGCGTTCACGAAGATGAACTCGCCGGTGAGCCGCAGCTCCAGCTCCTGCTCGCTCTGGATGATGGTCCGCGCCGTGGCGGTGATGTCGTCCAGCGCCTTCTGCACGACCGGGTTCTCGAGCGGGTAGAGCTTCAGCGACCGCAGCGCCGTGTAGAGCGTGACGAGGAACTCGCGGCCGGCGCCCCGGATGTAGGCGTCGCTGGTCTGGAGGCTCGCCACCGACGAGCGGGAGACGCGGTCCGGCCCGGTCACGACGGGAGCTCCCCGGCCCGCAGCATCGTGCTCGCCCGGTCCCCGCGCAGCGCGCGCGTCACCGCGTTGCGGACCAGCGGCTCCTTGTCCTGCGCCGCCTTCTCCAGCGCGGCACGCGCCGACGCCGTGCCGATGCGCCCCAGGGCCATCGCCGCGCACGCGCGCGTCTGCGGGTCCTCCTTCCGCTTCAGGAACCCGCCGCTGTTGAGCACCGCGTCGAGCGGCTCCACCCCGCTCTCCCCGACCATCAGCCCGTACGCCTCGAAGAACGCCATCTTCTCGGTGAGATCGGCCGCGCGCATGGACTTCCCCTGCACCACCGCCGTGATCGTCGGCAGGGCCGAGCGGACCTTCTGCTGGCCGATGACGCGGATGGCGGCCAGCCGCACGTCGCGGTCCGCGTCCTCGAGGCCCTTCTCGATCCCCTGGAGCGCGGCCGGCGTGGCGATCTCGGCGAGCGCCGCCACCGCCGCCGCGCGCAGCGGCGTCTGCGGCCGCTCCAGCGCCTGCACCAGCGCCGGCACGCACGCGGCCAGCTTGAGCCGGCTCGCCACGTGCACCGCCGCCGCCGCCGCGTTCACGTCGGGCGACGCCATCGCGGCCGCCACGGTCGCCGCGTTCGCCGCCGCGAGCCGCTGCACCGCCGACTCCACCACGTCCCGCACCCGGGCGTTGGTCAGCCGCGGCAGCCACTCGAACAGCGTCGGCAGGGCCTCCCCACGCAGCTCGTTGAACAGCTCGGCCAGCTCGTCGGCGCCCGGCAGCGCCGTGGACTCGTCCAGGGCCTGCACCAGTTGCGCCAGCGCCTGCGGGTCGGAGAGCCGCGCCGGGAACTGGTCCAGCGCCTGCCGGTGCTCGGGCGTCAGCTCGCGCGCGCGCTGGAGCACCGACCGCACCTCGCGCAGCACGTACCCCACCGCCCGGAAGTCCGAGGCGCCCAGCAGGTACGGGAGGAAGTTCTCGACGATCCCGATCAGCTCCTGCCGCACCGTCGGGTAGGGTTGCAGCTCCAGCACGTCGAACAGCATCGCCAGCACGTTGCGGCGCAGGTCCTGCGTGTACTCGTCCTGCACCGCCCGGCGGATCCACTCGATCTCCTTCTCGTCGAGGAAGTACAGCGTCGTGTCGAAGTCCTCGGCGCTGACGATCCCCTCGCGCTTCGGCGGCGCCTCCTCCTCCACCACCTGCTGGACCCGTGCGGGCGGCGTCCGCGGCGGCTCGATCTCGTCCGCCGACGGCAGCGGCGCCCCCTGGTCGGTCATCAGGTCCTGGAACACGTACTGGAAGCGCTGGAAGTCCTTCTCCCAGAGCAGCGTCAGGAGGTCGTCGCTGTCCTCGGCGCCCAGGGTGCGCGCCCGGTGGATCACGTCGAGCAGGCCGACGATCTCCGTCTCCTCCACGCCGGGCAGGAACGTGACGGACCGCACGCCGTCCTTGAACAGCACCCACGCGATGCTGTCGCTCCGGCTCGCCGCGGAGTGGACGACGTGGCCCTCCCACTTGAGCTCGGCCTCGCTCACGTCGAGGACCAGGTCGTCGGTGGCCTCCCAGACCTTGCGGAAGCCCTGGCGCAAGTGCTCGATGGCGCTCTGGTAGACGGGGTTGTTCGGCAGGTAGAGCTGGTGGGCGCGCAACGCCTTCGAGAGGAGCTGCATCAACTCCCCGATCTGGGCCGGCGGAAGGACGAGTTCCTGGTCGGCGGTCGGAAGCGTCACGAATCCCCTTCGTGCCGGGTGCGGCGGCGCCGCGTCTGGAGCGTGTCGGTGGAACCGCTCGGCGCCCGCGCCCCCCTCGCGGGGGTGCGGCGGACGCCGGACGCCATAACATAGTCCGGCCCAATGACGTTTGTCACCCGAGCCGGCCCGGCATAGGTCTTGCGCTTCGGCCTGTATTCGGCTAGCGTACTTCGGCCTTTCTTCGGGGCGCCCCGTGCACCTGACCCGCCGCCAGCGCGAGATCCTCGACTTCCTCACGGCGTTCATCGCCGAGCGCGGCTACGCCCCCTCCTTCGAGGAGATCCGCCGCGCGATGGGCCTCGCCTCGCTCGCGACCGTCCACGAGCACCTCAGCAACCTCGAGCGCAAGGGCGCCATCAAGCGGGCCTTCAACGAGAGCCGCGGCATCGAGGTGCTCTCGCGCGGCCGGCAGCCAGGGATCGTGGAGCTCCCGCTCCTCGGCCGCGTCGCCGCCGGCGAGCCGATCGAGGCGGTCGAGGACGCCGAGGCCGTCGCCGTCCCCGAGGCGATGCTCCCCGCCGCCGGCCGGACGTTCGCGCTGCGGGTGCGCGGCGACTCCATGATTGACGAGCAGATCCGGGACGGCGATATCATCATCGTGCACGAGCGCCGCACCGCGCGGGACGGGGAGACCGTGGTCGCCCTCGTGGCCGGCTCGCACGCCACGGTGAAGAAGTTCCACCGCGCGAAGGACGGCCGCGTGCGGCTTCAGCCCGCCAACCCGGCCTTCACGCCGATCCTCGTGCCGGCCGACGACGTGCAGATCCAGGGCGTGGTGGTCGGCGTCTTGCGTACCTACTGACGCGGCAACGACTTGCGCGCTTGAATCGGCCCCCCGCGGCGGCTACGTTTCCCGCCGTGACCGCGCCGCGGCCGATGCTCCTCCTTCTCCATTATGATGGCGGGTCGTACGCAGGCTGGCAGCGGCAACCGGCGCACCGCACCGTCCAGGCCGAGATCGAGCACGCGCTTCGGCGCCTGGCCGGCCCGAGGATCACGGTGCGGGGGGCGGGCCGCACCGACGCGGGCGTGCACGCGATCGGGCAGGCGGCCACGGCGGCGGTGCCCGAGCGATGGCGACCGGCGGAGCTGGTGCGGGCGCTCAACGCGGTGCTGCCGGGCGACATCTGGGTGGCGCGCGCGCAACGGATGCGGCCCGGGTTCGACCCGCGCCGCCACGCGATCGAGCGGACGTACTGCTACCGCATTGGCCTCGACCCGGGGGCGCGCTCGCCGTTCCGGCGCCGGACCGAGTGGGCGGTGGGGGCGGTGGACGTGAGGCTGCTGCACCGCGCCGCGGCGCTGCTCCCGGGCGAGCACGGCTTCCGGGCGCTCGCGGCGGCGGGCCAGGAGAAGGCGCACTGGCGCTGCCGCGTGACCGAGGCGGTCTGGGAGCGCCGCGCCGATCACGCGGGGCTCGAGTTCTGGATCACGGCCGACCGGTTCCTCCACCGCATGGTGCGGTTCCTGGTCGGGACGATGGTCGGGATCGCGCGGGGGCGGCGACCGCTGGACGACCTCGCTGCCCTGCTCGACGCCGACGACAACCGCGCGGCGTCGCCACCGGCACCGGCGCACGGGCTGTTCCTGGTGCAGGTACGCTACCCCGACCACTGGTACGCGAACGAGTGATGCCGCTGCCGCCGCTGTGCCGCTCCCTGATGCCGCTGCTCGCGGCGCCGCTGCTCCTGCCCGATGCGGCGGCGGCGCAGCGCCCCGACCCCGTCGGCGCCGAGCGCCGCACGGTCATCGGCCGCGCGGCCGCGCGCGTCGCGCCGGCCGTGGTGAGCGTCAACGTCGTCCGCCGCGAGCGGACCCGCCCCCGCGATCTCTTCGAGCAGATGATGATGCCGCGCGGCACGACGCGCCGCGTCGAGAACCTCGGCACCGGCTTCCTGGTGAGCGAGGACGGCCTCATCATCACGAACCAGCACGTCGCCTCGGGCGCCGAGCAGATCGTCGTCACGCTCCCCGACGGGCGCGACTTCTCCGCCCGCCTCCTCGGCCAGGACGACCGCACCGACATCGCCGTCCTCAAGGTGGACACGGTGGGCCTGCCCGTGGCGCCGCTGGGGCGCAGCAGCGACCTCCAGATCGGGGACTGGGTCGTCGCCATCGGCAACCCGTACGGGTTCCTCCTTGGCAACCCGCAGCCCTCGGTGACGGCCGGCGTGGTCAGCGCGCTCGGGCGCGACGTGCTCCCCGGCGAGGGGCAGAGCGGGCTCTACGTGGACATGATCCAGACCGACGCCGCCATCAACCCCGGCAACTCCGGCGGGCCGCTGGTGAACGCCGACGGCGAGGTCGTCGGGGTCAACGCCTTCATCCTGACGCAGTCGGGCGGGAACGTGGGCCTGGGCTTCGCCATCCCCATCGAGCGCGCGCTCGCCGTCGCCCGCGACCTGCGCCGCGAGGGTCGCGTGCGCCGCGGATGGGTGGGCGTGGAGATCGACGAGCCGCGGCCGCAGTCGTCCAGCTGGCGCCGCCAGCCGGGCGTGGTGGTCCGCCGCGTGGCGCCCGGCGGCCCCGGCGCGCGGGCGACGCTCCGCACCGGCGATCTGATCGTCCGGCTGAACGGCGCGCTGGCGCGCAACTTCCTCACGTGGGAGAAGGCGCTGCTCGACCTCGCCCCGGGCGACACGCTCCGCGTGAGCGTCCAGCGGCCCGGCGGCGAACGGGAGGTGGCGCTCGTCGCGAGCGACCTCCCGTCCGAGACGGCCGAGCGCGTGAACCTTCGCGACCTCACCCTCATCACGGTGACGCCGGCGATCCAGGCGGAGCGCCAGCTCGCCACGGCCCGCGGGGCGCTGGTGGTGGCCGCGGGGCCGTCGTGGCAGCGCACCCTCGGCCTGCAGGCCGGCGACGTCATCCTCCAGATCAACAACTACCCGATCCAGCAGGCCGAGCAGGTGGGCCAGGTCGTGACCTACCTCCAGGGGAAGAGCGCGATGCGCTTCTACTTCGCGCGCGGGGACCAGCTCATCTACGCGGACCTGTGGGGGGCGCCGTGAGCGACGCGGACCGCTACGTCACGCCGCTCGGGACGCGTTACGCGTCCCGCGAGATGCAGCACCTGTTCAGCGAGCAGACGCGCATCGCGCTGTGGCGCCGGCTCTGGATCGTCCTCGCCGAGGCCGAGCGCGAGGTGGGGATCGCGATCCCGGACGCGGCGCTGACCGCCATGCGCGCGGCCGCGGACCCCATCGACTTCGCGAAGGCCGCCGAGTACGAGGCGCGCTTCCGCCACGACGTGATGGCCCACGTCCACACCTTCGCCGACGCCGCCCCCGCG
>CAYLJK010000032.1:0-8062 GCA_964383975.1 uncultured Gemmatimonadales bacterium
GCCCGGTCCCCCCCCATCGCGTCGAGCGCGACCCGGATCATGCTACTCGTCCTTGATCTCGAGGACCTTGCGGCCGCCGTAGTAGCCGCAGTTGGGGCAGGCGACATGCGGCCGCCGCGGCTCGCCGCACTTCGGGCACGGCGCCAGGGTGGGCACGGTCGCCTTGTAGTGGGTGCGCCGCTTGCGCTTCTTGGACTTCGAGGTCCGTCGCTTCGGGACAGCCATGGGTCAGTCCTTCAGGGGTTCGGGTCGCGTCAGCGCCCGGAGTGCCGCCCAGCGGGGGTCGGCCTCGGGCGTGCAGCCGCAGGGGCCCTGGTTCAGGTTCGCCCCGCAGCGGGCGCAGAGGCCGCGGCAGTCCGGGCGGCACTCCACGAATCGGGGGAGCGCCAGGAACAGCTCCTCGCGCAGCGCCGGCGAGAGGTCCAGCTCCTGCGCCCGCGGCGGGACGGCATAGCATCCCTCGCCTTCCGGCGCGTCCGCCTCGGCCATGAACAGGAGGCGGAGGTCGAGTTCGAGCGGGACGTCCACCGGCGCGAGACAGCGCCGGCACTCGGCACGCACCGCGGTGCGCACGTGCGCGCGCCAGAAGTACTTCCCCTCCCCCGCGCTGGACAACCGGCCGCGCACCGAGACCGGGAGGGCCAGCGGCCACTCCGCATCCCTGAAGGCGGGGTGCTCGGGCGGCACGTCACCGGTCGTCTCGACGGCCCCGTACCGCACCTCCGCGAGGGAGACGCGCAACATAGGCGCGCTAAGCTAACTCGTTGGCGTGCTTGAGGGAAGGCGGCCTCGTCTCAACCCGCCAGGTCCGCCCCCGGGAAGAAGAACGCCACCTCGCGGCTGGCGTTCTCGTCCGAGTCGGACGCGTGGATGGCGTTGCGCTCCTTCGACTCGGCATACAGCGCGCGGACGGTCCCCGGCGCCGCCTCCTTCGGGTCCGTCGCCCCGATGACCTCGCGGAGGTACGCCACGGCGTTGTCGCGCTCGAGCGCCAGCGGGATACAGGGCCCCGACGTCATGAACGTCACCAGGGGGCGGAAGAACGGGCGCTCCCGGTGCACGGCGTAGAACGCCTCCGCCTGGGACGTCGTCAACCGCAGCATCCGGGCGGCGCGCACGGCGAAGCCGCGCTCCTCGAGGAGCGCGAGGATTCTCCCCGTCCGGGTGGCGGCGACGGCGTCGGGCTTGATGATCGCGAGGGTCAGCATGTTGGGTCGGCCTTGATCAACGGGTGAGGAGTTTGCGGATGATGTCGCCGCGTGTGAGGAACCCGACCAGCGCACCGTCACGCGTGACCGGGAAGCGGTCCACGTCCTTGGCGAGCATCAGGGCGGCGACATCGGCCACCGTCTGGTCCTCGGCGAGGCACAGCACGGAGCGGTCCATCGCCTCCCGCACCGGGACTGCACCGGGGTCCGTGGGCGTCGTCCGGGCGCCCTTGCGGCGGCGGGCCGCGCGGATCGGGCCCGTCGAGAGCTCGGACACCGTGAGCGGCAGCAGGTGGCTGAGGACGTGCCCCTCCGTGAGCATCCCGAGCACCTCGCGCTGGGGGCCCACCACCGGCAACGATCGCACCCGGTGCTGGAGCATGAGCTGCGCGGCCTCGCCCAGCGGCGTGTCCGCCGGGACCGCGACGACGGCGGGGCTCATCACGTCGCGCACGGTCACCTCCGCCGGGACCGAGGCGTCGGCGAAGGCGGCGATGGCCAGCACCTCCTCGGCCGAACGCGCGGCGTGCAGCGCCTCGAGGACCTCGTCCGAGCCGAGCGCCTGGGCGACGGCGGCCATTGCTCGGAGATAGGCCGAGGCCTCGCTCGTCGGGGCGACGACGAGGATGACGACACGCGCCCCCTCGGCCGGCGCCGCGGCGCGCCGGATCGGCCGGGGGGTGACCCCGAGCGCGACCGTGACCGCGGAGACGGCATCCGTCCGGAAATGCGGCAGGAAGGCGCGCCCGGCGACGGAGACGATATCCTCCGGCCAGTCATCCGAGAGGACGGCGTCCAGCCGGGCGCGGTCCGCGACCACACCCGACTGCACCAGCGCGTGCGCCAGCTGCGTGGTGGCCTCGCGGACCGTCGTGGCCCGGAGGGGCACGACGATCCGCCGCGGGTCCAGCAGCTCCCGGAGGCGCATCTACCGGAGCCGCTCGCGGATCAGCGGGACGACATCCGCCGGCCGCTGCATCACCGCGATCCCGGCGGCCTCGAAGGCCGCCTTCTTCTCTGCGGCCGTGCCCGACGAGCCGGAGATGATGGCGCCCGCGTGCCCCATGCGGCGCCCCGGGGGGGCGGTCTGGCCGGCGATGAAGCCGACCACGGGCTTGGTGAGGTGCTGGCGCACGTACGCGGCGGCGTTCTGCTCGTCGGTGCCGCCGATCTCGCCGATGATGACGACGGCCTTCGTGTCCGGGTCGCGCTCGAACGCCTCGAGGCAGTCGATGAAGTTCGTGCCGATGATCGGGTCGCCGCCGATGCCGACGCAGGTCGTCTGGCCGAAGCCGGCGCGGGTCAGCTGGTAGACGACCTCGTAGGTCAGCGTACCCGAGCGCGAGACCACGCCGATCGGGCCGGGCGTGCAGATCTGCCCCGGGATGATGCCGACCTTCGCCTGGCCCGGGGAGATGACACCCGGGCAGTTATGCCCGATGAGCCGCGCTCCACGTTCCGCGATGTACGGCTGGACGCGCGTCATGTCGAGGACCGGGACGCCCTCGGTGATGCACACGATCAGCCGGATGCCGGCGTCCGCCGCCTCCAGCATCGCGTCCGCCGCGAAGCGCGAGGGCACGTAGATGACGGACGTGTTCGCGCCCGCCTCGGTCACCGCCTCCGCCACCGTGTTGAAGATCGGCACCGTCCCCTCGAAGCGCTGCCCGCCCTTCCCCGGCGTGACCCCCGCGACCACCGGCGTCCCGTACTCCATCATCAGCCTCGAATGGAACGAGCCGTCGCGCCCGGTGATCCCCTGGACGACGAGCCGCGTGCTCCGGTCGATGAAGATGCTCACGCCGCCGCTCCCTTCGCCGTGGCGACCGCCTGCTTGACGGCCTCGTCCATGTCCGTCAGGGCCCGCATCCCGACGCCCGCCAGGATCCGCACGGCCTCCTCCTCGTTGGTCCCCGTCAGGCGGATGACGATCGGGACCTGCACCTGGAACGTCCGCGTGGCCGTGACGATGCCGTTCGCCACATCGTCGCAGCGCGTGATGCCGCCGAAGATGTTGAACAGGATCGCCTTCACGTTGGAATCGGCGGTCATGATTCGCAGCGCGCTGACCACCTTCTCGGGGCTGGAGGAGCCGCCGATGTCGAGGAAGTTGGCTGGCTCGCCGCCGTAGTACTTCACCAGATCCATGGTGGCCATGGCCAGCCCGGCGCCGTTCACGCAGCAGCCGACGTCCCCGTCCAGCTTGATGTACGTGAGGTTCGCGGCCCGCGCCTCCACTTCCGCCGGCGGCTCGGCCGACTCGTCGCGCAGCGCCGCGATGCCCGGCCGCCGCTCCAGCTCGTTGTCGTCCACCACGATCTTCGCGTCCAGCGCGACGATCTCCCCCGCCGCCGTGCAGACCAGCGGGTTGATCTCCGCGAGCGAGGCGCCCGCGTCCACGAAGGCGCGGTACAGCTTCTGGAGGATGTCCGCCGCCGTGCGCGCCTGGGCCAGGTCCGGGAAGAGGCGGAAGGCGAGGCCCAGCGCCTGGTGCGGCAAGAGGCCGTAGCGCGCGTCCACCGGGGCGCGGAAGATCAGCTCGGGTGTCTTCGCGGCGACCTCCTCGATGTCGATGCCGCCCGCCGGGCTGACCATGAACACGGGCGACTTGGACGCCCGGTCCACGATCACGCCGACGTACGCCTCGCTGGCGATATCGGCGGCCGGCGCCACCAGCACCTGCCGCACGGTGAGCCCCTTGATGGTCATGCCGAGGATCCGCGCCGCGACCTCCTCGGCCTGCGCGGGCGTGTCCGCGAGCTTCACCCCGCCGGCCTTGCCGCGCCCGCCCGCGTGGACCTGCGCCTTGATCACGACGCGCCCGCCGATGCCTTCGGCGAGGCGACGTGCCTCCATCGGAGTGGCGGCGACGCCGCCCGCCGGCACGGGGATGCCCGCGTTTCGGAGCAGCTCCCGCGCCTGGTACTCGTGCAAGTTCATCGGCCCTCGGCCACGATGGTGGTTCCGGTCTCGCCCCGCATCGCCGCGGGGCCCTCCTGCAACGCGGCGATGGTCGCTCGCGCGCCACCGCCCTCGACGAAGCTGATCGCCGCCTCGACCTTTGGGCGCATGCCGCCGGCCGAAAGCTGCCCCTCCGCGACGAGGGCCCGCGCCTCGGGCACCGTGAGCCGCCGGATGGGCCGCTGTCCCGGCGTGCCGTAGTCGCGGTACACGGCGTCCACGTCGGTCAGGATGAGGAGCAGCTCGGCCCCGAGCGCCTGGCCGAGGATCGCAGCCGTGCGGTCCTTGTCCACGACCGCGTCAATCCCCTCCCAGCCCAGGACCGGGTCGGCATACACGGGCGGTCCGCCGCCGCCAGCCGCCACGACGATCGTCCCGTCCTCGACGAGCCGCCGCACGATGCCGGCCTCCACCACCCCGACGGGGAACGGGCTGGCGGTGAGCCGCCGCAGGACGCCGTCCTCGCTCGTCACGACGGGCACGCCCCGCCGCGCGAGCTGCGCGGCCCGTTCGGGGGTGAGATGGTGCCCGATCGGCTTGGTGGCTCTGGCCAGGGACGGATCGTCTCGGCGCACGACGGTCTGGGTCACCAGCGTGACCACGTCCCGGGCGATGCCGGCCCGCGCCAGGGCATTCTGGAGCGACTGCTGGATCATGTAGCCGATCCATCCCGCTGTTTCGGCGACGAGCACGCCGAGGGGCAGCGGCTCCACCTCCCCGGCGGCCAGCTCGTTGCGCGCGAGCGAGTCGCCCACCTGCGGGCCGTTGCCGTGCACGATGGCGATCCTCCAGCCCTCGCGCGCCAGCTCGACGATCGGGGCCAGGCTCTCGCGGGTATGGCGGAACTGGTTGGTGATCGTCGGGGGCTCCCCCGCCGGGGCGAGGGCGTTGCCCCCGAGTGCAATCACCACGCTCCCGGTTGTCATCGGCAGGTCGGCGGGCGCAAGGTAGACCCGGCTCCGGGCACGTTCAAGGCCGCGCCTCGGGGCGCGCCGGCTCCATGCGCAGGGCCCGGCGCAGGCTCGCCCACGCCCGTCCGAATGCCTCCCAGTCGCCGCGCTGCCGGGCCGAATCCATTGCGAGGAACGCCGCCCGCGCCTCGGCGAGCGCGCCGGGGCCCAGACCGGACGCGGCGACGTCGCCGCCGCGCTGGAGCGACCGCACGGCCGCGGCGGCCTCGACGCCGAAGCCGGTGCGTCCCGAGCGGTAGAGGGCGATGCCCGCCAGTTGAGGCGCGCCGCCGGCCTCCGCCGTGAACAGCGGCTGCACGAACGTCAGTCCGGCAGCGTCAGGGAGGACGTGAACCGTGCCGCGCCGCGTGCTCCCGTTCGGGCGCTCGAGCGCGGCCAGGGCCGCAAGCACGGCGGCCGAGGCGCCAAGCCGGGCGTGGACCGCCTGAGGCGTAGGCTGCGGCGTCGTGACGGGAAAGAAGCGCAACTGGGTCGCGCCGGTCGCGGGATCCGCCGCCCCCGCCAGCAGGGCCGTTAGGCGCGAGCCAGGCCCATCGGCGAGCGGCGTCAGCACCCAGGATCGCCGGCCCTGGCCGTCGAGGTCGAGCACGACGGCAGTCACTCGCAGCAGCGCTGCGTCGGAAGCGCTGGCGGAGTCCGCGCCAGCGAGGCTCCAGGGCGCTCCCGTCCCCGCCCCGACCCCCGCAAGGGCCGCGGCTTGGGCCGCGAGGAGGGCAGCCGGGTACACCAGCGCCGCGCGCAGGCCGGTGTCCATGCTGTCGGCCGGAAGCACCTCGGCGCCTTCGGCCCGCGCCACGCTCGCGGCGAACCGGTCGCCGGGATCGCGCAGGTAGAGTCGCACCGCCCCGGCGGCCGCATCCACCGTCGCGACGTAGGGTGCGGCCAGGTAGTTCACGGCGTCGCCGCGCCAGCGAACGCTCCGGGCCAGCGGGAAGCGGCCGGAGGCCAGGTACCCGTCCGCTACCCAGACGAGGCGGCCCCCGATCAGCGCTGGGCGCGCGGCGTCGAAGGAGGCGAAGCGGTACAGCCGCTCCAGTCTCGTGGGCACGTCGCGCCAGTACAGGACGCGGTCCGCCCGGCTGGTGTGGTCGTCGAGCAGCGGTGGGGCCTGGAGCGACCAGCCGAGGAGCAGCCGGCGCAGGGCGCTTCGCAGCGGGACGCCCGGCGCCGCTTCCGCGACGCTCCCCTCGTCGGGCCCGACCACCGCCAGCTCGGCCGCCCTGGGGAGGAACCGGATCCGCGCCGACGGGAGCGCGGTCTCCGGCACCGCGGCAAGCGGCCCTGCGACCGGGCCCGCGTCCAGCCGCAGGGGCCGGCCTCCCCAGGCGCGCAGGCCCCTGTGGAGGTCGGTCCATGAGGGTCGGGGGCGACCGCGCAGCCGGACGAAGTCGGTCTGCGGCACGGCCAAGGCCTCCGGGCGCGCGCCGTCCCGTGCGCCGGGCGGGAGGAGCCCGACCGCCCAGGTCGTCGCGACACCGGTGTCCGCGCGCTGCGCGTCGAGCGCGAGCTCGACCATCCCGGGCTCGCCGGTCCACACCGCCAGCCCCTCGATATCCCCGATGCGCGGGCCCGCGGTCTCTGCCTCGCGCAGGCGGAGTGGCGGCACGCGCAGCAAGCCGAACCCGGCCCGGGTCCAGCCATCGGCGTACTGGGCGAGCGCCTGGGCCACGCTGGGCACGGCGCCGACCTTCCAGACTTCCGCGAGGCCCGGGATCACGATGCGGCCGAGCGCGGCCGCGAGGAGCAGCGTCGCCCACAGCGCGGCGAGGATGCCGCCGCGGGCCCACCGCAGCGCCAGCGCGGACCCCACCGCGGTCAGGATGCCGATGACGGCGAGCGCATGCGACGCCGGGAGGCGCAGGCCCCGATCCACCGGCGACAGCGCGCCTCCGTCGCGTCCCCCGCCGCCAACCAGTTGGAGGCCGTCGAGGCGGAAGCCCCAGGCGAGGACGAGCGCCAGGACCGCGAGCAGCGCAACCATGTGGAAGCGGGCGTGGGGCGTGAGGCGCAGCCGGCGCCGCCCCGTCCCGAGGCTGCCGGTGAGCGCGTAGAGCCCCGCAACCAGCAGCAGCGTCATCAGCACCGAGATGAGCGCCAGGAGCTGGAGCAGTTCCGCGAGCGGGAGTCGCGCGAGATAGAACGCCGCGTCCCGTCCGAGCACCGGCTCGACGAGGCCGACCGGCTCGGCCGATCGATACAGGGCGACGTAATGATCGAGATCGGAGAAGGTGTAGGCGGTGGCCAGCGCGAGGACGGCGGCGAGGGCGAGGGCGATGAGGCGCAGCGTGGAGCGCGGCACGGCCTCCGCGATCTCGAGGTTGCCGAGACGCTGCGGGAGCTGGACGGAGCCGATCGACCGGTTCACCGCGAGGGTGTTCGCGGCGTACCACGCGAACGCCGCGAGCGCCGTGAGGACCTGCCAGAGCACCGCGCGACCCAGCAGCGCCCAGAAGCGGGGTGCCTCGCCGAGGGACGCGGCCCAGGCGTGCTCCGTGAAGCGCAGGGCGACCCAGCGTCCGCCGAACAGGAGGACCAGGACCGCGACCACCGCGAGGAGGGCGATGCGCCGGCGGCTCATGCGGCCGGGACGCGCACCCCCTCGCGCCCGAGCACGGCGAGCGCCTCGCGGCGGATGCGCTCCAGCGCCTCCGCCGTGCGGGCCTCGAAGCGCAGGACGAGGATCGGCTGGGTGTTTGACGCGCGGATGAGACCCCAGCCGTCCTCGGTGCGCCACCGCACGCCGTCTATGGTGACCGTCGGGTGCCGCGCCTGGAAGTACGCGGCGGCGGCGGCGACCGCGGGCGCCTTGCGGTCCTCCGGGCAGTCCACCCGGATCTCCGGCGTGGAGACAAGGCGCGGCAGGTCCGCCAGGAGGCCCGAGACGGGCGCCGCGCTGTCGGCCACGATGCGCAGCAGCCGGGC